>CACZWA010000212.1 GCA_902784685.1 uncultured Ruminococcus sp. | reverse complement strand
ATTTCTACATTTATATCAAGAGTATCGGTGTTGTTTTTGCGGTCAACAATAATCTGATAATTCGCGCTCATTCCGTTATTTAAAAGAACGGTTTCAATCTGTGACGGGAATACATTTACACCTCTTATGATAAGCATATCGTCAGAGCGTCCCATAGGCTTTGACATACGTACATGTGTACGTCCGCAGGAGCAGGGAACGTCATTTAACACGCATATATCACGTGTGCGGTAACGAATCATGGGGAAAGCTTCCTTTGTTATAGCTGTGAAAACAAGCTCGCCCTTTTGTCCGTGAGGCAAAACCTCTTCGGTAACGGGGTCAATAATTTCGGCAATAAAATGGTCTTCGTTTATGTGCATACCCTTTTGTTCCTCACATTCAAAAGCAACGCCGGGACCGGAAAGCTCCGTTAAACCATATATATCATATGCTTTTATTCCAAGTTTATCCTCAATATCGTGACGCATTTCCTCTGTCCATGCCTCTGCGCCGAATATGCCCGCTTTAAGCTTTATTTTATCGCGAACGCCTGACTCAATTGCACTTTCGGCAAGGTAAGCCGCATATGAGGGCGTGCAGCAAAGAATGGTTGAACCGAGGTCTGTCATAAACTGAAGCTGACGCTCTGTATTGCCCGAAGACATAGGAAGCGTAAGACTGCCGACTTTTTGCGAGCCGCCGTTAAGCCCGAAACCGCCTGTAAAAAGTCCGTAGCCGTATGCAACCTGCACAACGTCCTCATTGCTTCCGCCTGCAGCGGTAATGGCTCTTGCACAACATTCATCCCAAAGGACAACACGCTTGCCTGTTGTACCTGGCGTTGAGTGAATTCTTACACATTCGGACAATGGTTTTGCCAGAAGCCCGTAAGGATAAGCTTCACGCAGGTCGCTTTTGCTTAAAAAAGGGAGCTTGTGTAAATCCTCTATGCTGTGAATATCTTCGGGAGTTACCCCTTTCTCCTCCATTTTTTTACGGTAGTAGGGCACATTGTCATATACATGACGAACCTGCTTTACAAGCCGCTCACTTTGAAGAGCTTTAAGCTCATCTCTGCTCATTGTTTCAATTTCCGGTTGATAGTAACGTTTCAACTGTTGTCACCGCTTTCTAAAATGTTTCATAAAAAAAACACCCACTTCTGATTTTCCCTCACGAAAAACAGCGGTGGATGTTGATTTACCGTTTTAAACCCGTTTTGGAACAAGGCGGTAAAGCATACGATCCATCGCAACCGTAAAGACAAAATAAAAATAGTATATCCGTTTCACTTATGCCAGCCTGCCTTTCCAAAAATTATATGTTAAATTATACATTATTATGCATAAAAAGTCAAGGGGTTTTTACAAATTTTTTTAAAATTTTTATAAAATAGTTAGCCGCTATTAATAAGTAAGCAATTTGATAAACCGCAAGACGTGTTTTACTTGACATTTTTCCCTTTTTGTAGTATAATAAAGTAGATTTGGTATATTTTGACGGAAGGAGGCATATATGTGGTTGAAAAGAAACTTAAAAATTCCTTTATAGGATACAACAAAGAAGATGTTCATTCGTATGTTGCGGAACTTGACCTTGAAATGAAAGCTAAAATTTCGGCGTATGAAGCGAATATTGCTTCTCAGCGCAAGGATTCCGAGCAAAAAGCAGATTCTTACGAAAAAACAATTGAAGAAAAAGACCTCCATATAGAAAATCTTTCCGAAGAAAAAGCGGCTTTACAAAAAGCGCTTGACGAAGCGCTTGCAAATGTCAAAAATATTGGTGATGAGCTTGAGGCGATAAAAAAAGAGCTTGCCTTATATGAAGAAAAAGCACGCCTTCTTGAAGATGAAAAGCTAAAGCTTGAAGAAAAAATTTCTGTTTACGAAAACGAAAGAAGCCACATACCCTCGGCGCTTATAAGTGCCGAAGAAAAGGCGAATTCCGTGTTGGAGGAAGCTCGTCGCAAGGCGGACGGTATTCTTGCCGATGCGTCAAGGCTTGCGGACAATAAGCTTCTTTCCGCGGAAAACAAATATAAAAAGCTGGTCGAAAATTCGGAGGATTTTAA
>CACZWA010000211.1 GCA_902784685.1 uncultured Ruminococcus sp. | reverse complement strand
CCTTCGGTTGCTATTGAAATTTTACCCGTTTCTTCCGATACCATAACGGAAATGCAGTCGGATAATTCGGTTATACCTATACCTGCCCTATGTCTTGTGCCAAGCTCTTGGTCGAGGCTTTCAAGCCCGGTAAGAGGAAGATAGCAGTTTGCGGCAAAGATACGGTTTTGCCTGATTATTACTGCACCGTCATGGAGCGGAGTATTCGGATAGAAAATATTTTGCAGTACTGCGCTTGTAACCTGTGCGTCAATCGGAGAATATTTACCGATAAGAAGCTCCTCAAGATTTGTTTCTCTTTCAAATACAATAATTGCCCCTGTTTTTTTCGCCGAAAGACTATGTACGGCTCTGCAAACCTGATTTATTGTTTCCGCTGTTTTATCAGCATTATCAACATCATTTGATTTTATAAGGTTGCCGAACATATTTCTTCCTACATTTTCAAGCGCTTTACGAAGTTCGGGCTGGAAAAGAATAATCAGAGCAATAAGACCTACCTGTATGGTGTTTCGCAAAATGTAGTTAAGCGTGTTAAGTCTGAAAATATCGCTTACAAGAGTAATAACAAGCAAAAACGCAATTCCTTTAATGATTTGAGCCGCTTTTGTTCCCGATACAATTCGTATAAGTTTATAAATTATATAAGCAACAATGATAATGTCGATAGCGTCCGTAAGCTTCATTTTAGAGAAAAATTCAATTACCGTACTCATTTTCAACCCTCCTGCTCGTCAAATTTATTCATTATAATGCCCATCATAAGCTTCGGATAAAGAGAAAGCGTATGCTTTGGCATATTAAACCCACTTTCGCATATTTCATACATACGCTCAGCGCTCATCGGGCTAAGATAAAACGCATATTGTGCGTTTTCCTCACGCACAGCTCTTTCTGCTTCTTCGATACTTGTCGTGTAATCAATATATTTTTTTATATTTTCATTGTTAATACCGAAAATTTTTGCTAATATCTCGTTTTGAAGCATTTCCGAATCTGCCGCATAATACGGAAAATCCTCTTTTGGAGTTAAAACATAATAATAGTCGCTTCCTGTAAACATACCTATTGCACGCTTTTCTTTTTCGGCACTTAGCCTTGCTTCAATTTTTTCGGCATCGTATTCCCTTATATAAGATTTATCAACGTTAAAAACAGATGAAATCATTTCAATAAGAGAGTTTTCATCAAACTTTTGCTTGTTTTTTATAATGCGGTGTACAGCCAAAGCTGTTTTCATTTTTTCTCTGTATAAAGCGGCAGTCTCATACCTGATGTGTCCGTCCGCAATAACAAGCTTTTTGTCTTTAAAGCTTTCTTTTATAGCGTTAATTTTATCTTTATTGTGCTCACGCCATATTCTGTGAATAATGCCAAAATCATCTTCAAATTCAAGGTCGGGCACGGAATTTGTTTCAAGAAGCTTTGAAACGGCATTATCCTCGTCTTTGTAGAGAGAATAAATTCCGCTGAATTCAGCTTCCGTAGCTCGCATAAGATTATATCTGTCGCTTTTAAATGCGTCATATATTTCGTGATTTGACGTTTCACCCGAAATAATATCCTTATCACCTATTTTTACGCAACAAATAAGTCCTCGTATTTTGTGAGTTTGTTTCTCAAATACATATTCCTGCTCGTAAATATATATACAGCTTTCAATGTCCGTTTTTAAAATGCCTGTTTCAAGCCATTTACCGAGAGCGTCGGCAGCGCCTGTATATTTTTCTCCGATATTTTCGGAATTTACGGAAGGATATTCAAGTCTGACAACATTAAAAGGATGTGAAGAATAAAACCTTTTTATTGTTTCTTCTTCCGCAGCATGACAATGCGGAGCAATAACAGCCGATATGTCGCCGACAATATCGCTGTTATAAAAAAGCCCTTTAAAATCCTTTATTTCTGCCACAAAAATCAAACCTTTCAAAATTCTATTTTTTTCTAAAAAAACTATCATTTTATATTAATATAAAAATTAAATATGCACAAAATAAATATGCGTTAAGCAAAATTTATCTATGGAGGTATTACCGATGGTACCTATGAAAAATTTTTATACCGGCATGATAGCCGGCGTAGCGCTCGGTGCGGTTGCCGGTATAATTATAGACCCGTTAAACGATAAGCAGTCTAAAGAAATGAGAAAAACCGCAAAGGGATTTTTTGCTTCAATAGGAACAGCTATGGACTACCTGTTTAACAAATAATTCGGATAAACGCACCATTTATTAAATAGCACAAAATGTTATTTAAAGCTGTTTGAGCGATTTAAGATGTATGCTTAAATCGCTCAAATTCATTTAAAAATCAAGCATAGTTTTAGCAAGCTTTACCGACTCGCCAAAAGCATCAAGCTTTTTTTGCTTTTCGGGAGCTTCTTTTAAAATAAGATAAAGCTTTCCTTCGCCTTTATATTTAAAAATTTCCGCAAGTTTTGTGCCGGTTATATCTGCATATACTCCGCCTTTTTCGGGCACTTCATCGGAAGATTTTATTTCTTTTAAAATGTCAAAAGGGTAAATATTACGAAGTATATCTTCTTCGCCTATAATAATATCTGCA
>CACZWA010000210.1 GCA_902784685.1 uncultured Ruminococcus sp. | reverse complement strand
GAGTATCAGCTTTATCAGGCTCGCCTTTGTGGAGCTTCTCGGCTGGTTTACTCTTGCGACATTTATCATAAACGAAATAAGAAGCGTACTTGAAAACCTTGTTATAATCGGCGTTGATGTACCGGTCTTTCTCATCAAGGGATTGGAGGTTGCCGCTGAACTCGTAAAGTCAAAAACGGAGGGAAAATAGCAATGTATGAATACAAAGAAAAATTAATTCCACAATCTAAATACAGCTTAAAATGCCCTTATTTAATGACGCCTAAATTCATTGTTGTACACAACACTGCGAATGACGCTTCGGCAGAAAACGAAATTAAATATATGAAGAATAATAATAATCCTGTCTCGTTTCATTACGCAGTGGACGACAAGTATGTGATTAAGGCTATTCCAGAAAACCGGAACGCTTTTCACGCAGGGGACGGTGTGAAAGGAAATGGCAACCGATATGGACTTTCAGTTGAAATATGCTATTCAAAAAGCGGCGGTGAAAGATTTAATGAAGCCGAGAAAAATGCGGCGAAATTTATATCAACGCTTCTTAAACAATACGGCTGGGATATATCTCACGTAAAAAAACATCAAGACTTTTCGGGAAAATACTGTCCACATAGAACGCTTGACCTCGGCTGGGGCAGGTTCCTGACTATGATACAAAACTATATGAAAGAAGATGACGAGAAAATGACAAATGAAGAAAGAACAAAGTTCAACGAGCTTGTAAAAGCGGTATCTTCTCTTGCCGAAAGAGTTGAGAGGCTTGACAGCAAAATGGTTTACGGTTATGTTGATGATAATATGCCCGAATGGGCGAGACCTACAATAACGAAGCTTATGCAGAAAGGCATTTTAAAGGGTGACGAAAAGGGCAATCTTAATCTTGATGAAAATATGCTCCGCACACTTGTAATTCTCGACAGGGCAGGGATATTTGCTAAAATCGCTTAATAACAATAATAAAGCTCCGTAATTAACTGTTACGGAGCTTTATTATTACCGCAAACATAAATAGTTCGGATAATACTGTTATGGTGAAGCGAATATTATCAAATCCGAACTTTTCAAGCTCGGTCAATTCAAGCTTTTTCAGACTTTCGCCCTCTCGAATATTAAATGTCAGTATCAATTTGTCATCGTACAAATACACAGAGTTTATAAAACTGTTAATTATAATTTCGATTTGTTCTTCTGCATCATATATTCTATTTCTAATATCAAGCAGAAAAAATTTAATCTGCTCTTGCGTGATAGGCGGTTTTTTAATTTCCTCTTTGGCTATGGTGGCGTTCATTATGTTATTTATAACCTTTTGAACCTCGCGAAGCGTATTGTTAAGGGCGATAATCTCTGACCTATCATTTCTTTCTTTCTCATAAAGCTCAAACGCTCTTTGTGAAACAAATTCAATATTCTCATCGGTCAGAACCTTATTTATTGTGATTTTAGTAATAAGTTGTTCTAACCATTCTTTTTTTACAGTTTTTTTCGTACAACCGTGCTTGTGCTTTCTTTCTATGCAAGAATAGTAAAAATGCGTTGCACCTGTACTACTTGTTCCACTATCGCCCACCATATTACTACCACACTTGCCACAAAAAAGTTTACCCGTCAAGTGGAATGTAACAGGGCTTTTTGCGCTTGCCGGGGCGCGTTTATTGCGCTGTGCCCTCTTTTGCACCTTTTCAAATGTTGCATCGTCAATAATTCTCGGTACGGCATTTTCAAGCACAACACCTAAATATTCATATCTACCGATGTATTTGGGATTGGTAAGTATTCTGTGCAGTGAATTATACGTAAAGTCTTTTCCTGTTGACGTCTTATGTCCTGCACGGTTAAGCTCTTGGCATATTTCCTTAATAGTAAATCCGTCTGCATACATTTTGTATATACGCTTTACAATAAAAGCCGTATTTTCATCAATGACATAGTTTTTATCTGCGTCAATCTTGTAGCCGAGCGGAATTGTACCCCCTAAATACTTCGCAAGCTCCGCCCTCTGATGCATACCTCTTAATACATTTTGCGCAAGGTTGGC
>CACZWA010000209.1 GCA_902784685.1 uncultured Ruminococcus sp. | reverse complement strand
CGATGCCGATATGGTAAGTGAGGGCGAGAGCGAATATACGGTAACAGAGGCCGATAACGGTAAATATATTTGGTTTGAAGTGTTGCCGAGATCGGTTGCAGAACCTTCTGAGGGCGATGCTGTAAGAAAAATGCTCAGTATGAGGTACGCTATTGATATTGAAAATGATATAAACACACTCAATATGCCTGAAGAAACCAACAAAAATATACAACTGCCGAATAAAGGTCAAAACGGCTCGGATATATCGTGGACATCAAGCAATATGGCTGTTATAAATACAGACGGAACAGTAAAAGCGGCAAACTCGGATACAATTGTTATTCTTACCGCAACCGTAAGTAATTCGGGAATATCAAAATCGAAAAATTTTGAAGTTCTTGTAAAAGGGCTTCGGGTTGTGGACGAAGAAGGAAATCCTATAAATCTTGCGCTTAACAAGGACATAGTAAAGACAAACTTATTGTATAACTCGCCATCTGCACTTGAGGCAGGGGGCAGGGCATATATGTATTTAAATGACGGAACCACACAGACAAGTATGAGAAGCTCGTATGGCGGAACATTTGATTTTACAATAGACCTCGGCAAGGTTTACTCTATAAATAAATGCGTTACGAAGGAGCTTCAGACGAGCGGAAATTATGCAATAAGCAGTTATACGATTGAAGGCTCAACAGATAATGTAAGCTATTTCCCTGTTGTCTCTGACGGAGAAAAAGTCGGAAGTGCGAAAATTGATGAATTTGACAGCTTACAAATTAGATATATAAAATTTACACAAACAGGCACAAGCTTCCTTGCCGAAGGCTCCTCAAAAGGTTTGCCGACCATTATCGGAGAGTTTGAGGTTTACAGCGTGCCATATGCGCCGGAAATAGTTGGCGGTGTTGAAATAGTTTCGGATAGTGGCGATGAAATCAGAGTAGGCGATTGTCTTACAGCACAATACACATACAGTGACAAAAACGGAGATGCAGAGCAGGATAGTGAGATAAACTGGCTTGTATCCGATACAGAAAATTTTGAGAACAGTATTTTTGTGGGAAACGGGAAAAAATACACTGTAACCGAAAATGATATGTGGAAATATATTAAAGCAGAGGTTACACCTAAAAATGCTTCCGAGCCGCCCGAAGGCGAAAAAAAGGCAAGCCGGGCGTATGGGAAACATCATTTACAGCTTCGGGATATTTATATTCAGGCAGAACGTTAAAGGGAGAATATATTTATTACGATAATAAGCAGAATCCTGAAAAAGATTCGGTTATCCGCTGGCTTTCATCCAATGACAAAGATACCGGCTTTAAAGTTATTAAAGAGGGAAAAAGCAACGACGAGGATATATTAACGCTAAAAATTAGCGATTTGGAAATTTCAAAATACATAAAATTTGAAGTTACGCCGATAAGCAGCGAAGAAACGGGAACGCCGACTTTTGTGATAACAGAAAAGGTTGAAAAAGATCCAGCACAAATTGACCTTGACAGTATTGTATTACCGGAAAAGACCTCCACGGATATTGTATTGCCGCTTTCGGGAAAAAACGGAAGTACAATCAGTTGGGCGAGCAGTAACAGCAATATTATAGGAACGGACGGTACCGTTAAAAGAGGGAACAAGAGTGAAACGGTTATTTTGACAGCTTTTGCAAAGCTGTACGGCGAAGCACTTGAAAAGCAGTATACAGTTACTGTTCCTGCGAGTGAAAACTCATATGGCGGAGGAGCATCCGGCTCCGGAAGAACGGTTATTACATCAGACAGCGTAAGTGTTCCTAATATAGTCAACTTTAAGACGCAATATTTTGACGATGTTGAAGCAGATTTTTGGGCAAATGATTATATCGAAAAGCTTGCAAAAAAGAATATAATTTCAGGAACGTGCAACGGAAAATTTGAACCGGAAAAGGCGGTAACAAGAGAAGAATTTGTAAAAATGATTGTAACCGCATTTGGCTTTAAATCTAACGGATTTACGTCAGATTTTTCGGATGTGGCAAGAGGTCAGTGGTACACAGGGTATATAGATATTGCGAATGAGTATGGACTTATAAACGGTATCTCGGAAGATACCTTTGGTATTGCATCTCCGATAACCCGAGCTGATTTGTCGGTAATAATAAACCGTGCTGTCGAGAAAAAGGGAATTATGCTTGACAATACAACAGAAAGCGCAGAGTTTGATGATGCAGATACAATTCCCGCATATGCTTTAAGCGCTGTTTTGAAACTTCAAAAAGCCGAAATATTAAGCGGTATGGGAAATAATATGTTTATGCCTTTAAAAGAGGCTACACGTGCAGAGGTTGCAAAGATTATATGTCTGCTTTTAAATGAGCAAACTTACTGATGCGGACGGCATACGCAGAAAGGAATGATATAAATGAGGATAAGTAAAGCGGTATCTATTTGTTTGCTGACTTTTATTCTTAGCGCAGGTATGGTTTTGCCGTCATGCGTATATGCAGACACATTGCGCCTTGAAGCAGAGGATATGCTTCTTTCCGGGTATAATATAAGAGAGGCAACGGCAGCTTCCGGAGGGAAAATCATTCAGATAGGAGGTAGTCCTGAAGGAATATTCCAAAAGGCAACCGG
>CACZWA010000208.1 GCA_902784685.1 uncultured Ruminococcus sp. | reverse complement strand
AAAAAGCAGGCAAAAATGATGGAGCTTATTTTACAGCTTTATGATATGGCAAAAAGGCTGCTGAATATGTCTGTTCCTCTTTCCGTTATAAAAAAGACGGGCGTTTTTGATAAGGTTGCATCGGTAAAATATGATATACCGAACAATAAACCGGAAATGTTTGATAATTATACAAAAATGCTTGAACAAACGGAAGAAACAATAAAAGAGGAATACAAATAGACAAAAGAAATTTGTTTGTTGAATATTGAGAAAGCGGTGAAATAATTTATGGCTCTTGAATACATGGGGCTTTCGGGTATTAACGGTCCGCTTATAGCTGTTGAAGGAGCGAGTGAAGCTTCATACGATGAGATTGCATTGATACGTCTTAAAAACAGTGACGGCAGCGTAGTAAAAAGAACAGGGCAGGTAATTGCGGTTTCAAAAGATAAAGCAATAGTGCAGGTCTTTGAAGGCAGTTCGGGTATGGCTCTTGATAATACTGTTACAAAGTTTACAGGCAAACCGCTTGAGCTTGCAGTATCGAAGGAAATGCTTGGCAGAGTTTTTGACGGCGCAGGCAGACCGATTGACGGGCTTGGCAATATTATGCCCGAAAAACGTGTTGATGTTAACGGAAGCCCAATAAATCCCGTTTCGAGAGAATATCCGAGAAATTTTATACAGACAGGAATTTCATCAATCGATGGACTTGCGACGCTTATACGAGGTCAGAAACTGCCTATTTTTTCGGGCAGTGGTATGCCGCATGATAATCTTGCCGTTCAGATAGTAAGGCAGGCAAGACTTGCGGAGGGTAGCGATACACCTTTTGCTATTGTTTTTGCGGCTATGGGTGTAAAAAACGATGTTGCGAATTATTTTAGAAAAAGTTTTGAGGAAAGCGGTGCTCTCGGCAGGGTTGTAATGTTTATGAATCTTGCAAACGACCCCGTGGTCGAGCGTATTTTAACGCCAAAATGCGCCCTCACGGCGGCGGAATATCTTGCATTTGAATGTGATATGCACGTGCTTGTTGTTATGACGGATATTACTTCATATGCGGAGGCATTAAGGGAGCTTTCGTCATCTAAGGGCGAAATACCTTCAAGGAAGGGCTATCCCGGATATCTTTATTCGGACCTTGCTTCACTTTATGAGCGCGCGGGTATGATAAAGGGAAAAAACGGCTCCGTTACACAGCTTCCTATACTTACAATGCCGAATGACGATATAACGCATCCCATTCCCGACCTTACGGGATATATTACAGAAGGGCAGATTGTTCTTTCAAGAGAGTTGTTTTTGAAAGGCATATATCCGCCTGTTTCGGTGCTTCCATCTCTTTCAAGGCTTATGAAAGACGGTATAGGCGAGGGCTATACAAGGGAGGACCACCCGGAGGTCGGAAACCAGCTTTTTGCGGCATACGCAAAGGTAAATGATATAAGGGCGCTTNTTGGCAAAAGCTTTGAAGCGGAATTTTTAAAACAGGGTGTAAACGAAAACAGAAGTATGGAGGAAACTCTTGAGCTTGCATGGAAGCTTCTTCGTGGGCTTCCGAGAGAAGATCTTGACAGAATAAGCACAAAAACACTTGATAAATATTATGAGGTGCAACAGGAAGAAGGAAATGATGTATGAATCTCGGACTTGTACCTACAAAAGGAAACCTTATTCTATCTAAAAATACTTTAAGGCTTTCAAAACAAGGATATGACCTTCTTGATAAAAAGAGGACAATTTTAATAAATGAAATGATGGGCTTAATCAGCCGCGCGGAGGACATACAGTCGCAGATTGACCAGGTGTTTTCAGACGCTTATATTGCGCTGCAAAGAGCAAATATTTCGGAAGGTATAAGCATAGTTAAAGAAATATCCGCCGATGTACCCGTTGCGGATAATCTTAATATCAGATTTAAAAGCGTTATGGGTGTTGAAATCCCCGAAATTAAAGTAAAAGATGAAAAACCGGAGCTTGTTTACGGTTTTCTCGGTACAACGAATATGCTTGATGAAGCGGTTGAAAAGTTTCGTAAAGTAAGGACGCTTACAGAAAAGCTTGCGGAGGTTGAGACGTCGGTTTACAGGCTCGCGATGAATATTAAGAAAACGCAAAAAAGAGCAAACGCGCTGAAAAATATAATAATTCCGCGCTATACCGATATTGTAAAAGATATGACAAACGTGCTTGAAGAAAAAGAACGTGAGGAATTTTCGAGACTTAAAGTAATAAAAAACCAAAAAAATTG
>CACZWA010000207.1 GCA_902784685.1 uncultured Ruminococcus sp. | reverse complement strand
CCGCTTGAGGAACTTAAAAAGTACCGTGGAACGAATCCGAAACCGAAGGATTTTGACGAGTACTGGGATAGGGCAATTAAGGAGCTTGACGAAACGGATATGGCGGTAAGTATAACGGAAAGCAATTTCCATATGCCTAATGTGGAATGTTTTGACGTATATTTTAACGGTGTTAAAAATGGACGTGTTTATGCAAAACTTTTAAAGCCTAAGCATATTTCGGGGAAGGCACCTGCCGTAATTCGTTTTCATGGGTATTCGGGTCAGAGCGGCGACTGGTCATCGCATATGAACTATGTTGCGGCGGGCTTTGTTGTTGCCGCACTTGATACAAGAGGGCAGGGCGGGAAATCGGATGACTTAAATCCGGTTAAAGGACATAATCTTAACGGACATATTGTAAGAGGTCTGGGAGACCCCGACCCCGATAATCTTGCTTTCAGACAGAATTTTCTTGATACAGCCGCAATTGCAAGAATTGTTATGGAACTTGATTATGTAGACGAAACAAGAGTTGCCGCAATCGGTGGTTCGCAGGGCGGAGGTCTTGCTCTTGCTTGCGCAGCACTTGAACCACGCATATGTAAGGTTGCGCCGACGCACCCGTTTTTATGCGATTATAAACGAGTATGGGATATGGATCTTGCTGTTGATGCCTATGCTGAAGTTCGGAATTATTTTCGTTGGTTTGATGCAAGGCATGAGCATGAGGAGAAAATATTTACAAAGCTCGGCTATATTGATGTTCACCACCTTACGCCAAGAATAAAAGGTGAAGTTTTTTTGACAACAGGTCTTATGGACAATATATGTCCGCCTTCAACGGTTTTTGCGGCATATAATAATATTACCTCAAAGAAAAGTATAAGAATTTATCCCGATTTCGGTCATGAGGGTATGCCCGACCATGATGGAAAGTTTACGTTAATATCAAAGAATAAGCTGTGTGAACAAGGAGAACGACGCAGACGGGCTTATGCCCGTCAAGAAGGAAGGCGATGTTCACGTAGCTTTATTCAAAGATAATAATGTGAAGTTTTTGGTGTTACAGCTTAGCGGCACGAATACACGACTCTTGTCCTTTGCTGACTTTATATGTTTATGTTTTCTCTCTTTTTCTTATTTGTTTAGGAGAAATTCCATAATAGCGCTTAAACACATGAGTAAAATAGTTGTAATCAGAGAATCCGGTTTCGCTTGCTATTAGAGAAATCGTTTTTTTTGTGTTAAGTAACATTGAACGGGCGGCGTTTAGCCGCTTTTGTTTAACATATGTTGCTATTCCTCCCGATGTGTAAGGATTCATAAGCTCATAGAGTTTTGTTCGGCTTATATTAAATCTGGCACATAATGAATCAACATGCAAATCATCACAAAGATTGTTTGAAACATATGAATCAATATCTGAAATAATCTTTTTTCGGGAAGGCTTGATCATCTGTTTTAAAAGAATATAGCTTGTGCACGCTAACAAAATATCCGAAGATGCCATGATTTGTTTATCCGACTTATGCTTTATTTTTCCGATCAATTCCCCAACATTTACTCCGGGCACAAAGTCTTTGCAATACTCATTCATTTTTTTAAAAAAATCTTTTCTGTTTGAATTATCAGCTATTTGTCCAAACATAATATATCCTATTGTAATTCCATTTTCCGTAATAGGTGATGTTGCTTCTATGAGACCGGCGTGACATTTATATACAGTCAATGTTTGGTTCCTTTTGCACTTTAGCTGTTTTAAGAAATTTTTATATTTAAAAAATATAGCGCTTTCGTATGCGCAAATAAGGGCGCCTCTTTTAGTCCCCCGCTTGCAAAGACGCCGCTTTTTCCGCTTTATTGCAGCTCTATGTAATATGACTTAATTATTAAAATCAGATTTGAAGCCACATTCAGAAATGCTGCTGAGGCTGATTTGTATGAAAAGGGGGAAAAACCGGAAGCACTTGTTGACTGGCCGGTAGATGCCACCGACTATGAGTTGGTAGATATCTTCAATTGGCAGGAAGAAGCGGAGGGGATGATTTCTCAGATGGAATTTGTGCGCCGCGTAGACGTTCAAACAAAAACTATTGAGAAATATGTTCGTGAAGGCAAGCTGGTACCTGACCTTGTTGTACCGATGAGTGAGCATCGCACGTTTAAATATTTCAATGAAGAAAGTCTTGAACGCTATGCAAAAGAAAACGGCTGGACTTTAATTGACGACAGTAACCGTAAAGATATGTTTATGGATATGCTTGGATTAGTAGTATAAATCAGTCCAAGAATTATGTCCGCACCCCCGTTGAGGCCGTTTCAAGTTTTGTGTAAACGCTAAAAACTGATGTAGTGCAAGGGTGAACCCCGGCAACGGGTTCCTACCCTTGCTTTTTATAATACTGCAAA
>CACZWA010000206.1:1618-2213 GCA_902784685.1 uncultured Ruminococcus sp. | reverse complement strand
CTGCGGAGATACCGAAAGAACAAGCCTTGTGTATTTTGACGGACTGTTATGAAAAACACGGTGCATTTCGTTTTTTCTTATAATTATAACGTCATCGGGCGACAGAGTATAGTTTTTATTTTCA
Organism: uncultured Ruminococcus sp.; assembly: GCA_902784685.1. GTDB lineage: Bacteria > Bacillota > Clostridia > RUG12999 > RUG12999 > RUG12999. Next base: position 2,089 of record CACZWA010000206.1, on the reverse strand, counting down.
ACAATATATTTAGAATCGCCTTCAAGAAACATATATATCTCGTAGTCGCTGTGTTCATGCAGTTGAAAATCCGTATTATTTGCCGAAGGGTCGGAATAGTAACTGAAATTAAAAAGAGTACTTTCCATCACTTTTTCTCCTTATCGTATTTTACTGTAAATATTCTATCATATAATGGCAAGAATTGCAATATTTTTGGCAATTTTTAAATAGATTATTTCATTTTGTTGTGCTATTATTTAAATGAAAGGAGAGATAAACGTGAATTATAAAAAAATCAGCGGTTTTTCAGATGAAATATCAAGCGACATTGGTATTCAGTTTTATACGCTTAATAAACTTGGCATCGGATTTTTTGAACCGAGAGGTATTGACGGAAAAAACATATCGTCTCTTAATGACGAAGAAGTTGCGGCTTTAAAAGAAAAAATGGATAAAAGCGGCATAAAGGTTTCGTCAATCGGCTCACCG
>CACZWA010000206.1:0-1581 GCA_902784685.1 uncultured Ruminococcus sp. | reverse complement strand
TACGCAAAAGAAAATGATGTTGTTCTTCTTCACGAAAACGAAAAAGATATTTACGGTGACACGGCGGAGCGTTGCTATGACCTTATGAAGGAGCTTTACTGCGATAATTTTAAGGCTGTGTTTGACCCTGCAAACTTTGTGCAGTGCGGCGTTGACACTAAAAAAGCCTTTGAAATGTTAAAGCCGTATATAAGCTATATGCATATTAAAGACGCTTTAAAAGAAAGCGGCAGAGTTGTTCCTGCCGGTATGGGCGACGGAAACGTAAAATACATTTTAACGGAGCTTTTCAAAAGAGGATTTGACGGATATTTAAGCTTAGAGCCACATCTCGGAAGCTTTGAAGGGCTTGCCGACCTTGAAATAGGTGATGAAATGATGAAACTTCCAAAGAGCGGCGAAGGTACATTTACTGTGGCATTTAACGCACTTAATAAAATTATTGCTGATATATAGGAGATGAAAAAATGAAAAAAGTTAAACTTGGAGTAATCGGTTACGGTAATATGGGTGTAAGGCATGCAAGGTATGTTGATGAAGGTGAAATTCCCGAAATGGAGCTTGCGGCAATTTGCGATATTGCTGCGGACAGAGCAGAGGCCGCAAAAAAAGAACACCCCACGGCAAAGGTATTTGATAATGCGGAAGATTTATATAAAAGCGGCGTATGCGACACGGTTATAATTGCTGTTCCTCACTACGACCATCCCAAGCTTGCAATTTCCGCATTTAATTACGGTTTAAATGTTATTACAGAAAAACCTGCGGGGGTTTATACAAAACAGGTTCTTGAAATGAACGAGGCGGCTTCAAAAACGGATAAGCTTTTTGGTATAATGTATAATCAAAGAACAAACCCGATGTACCGTAAAATTCGTGATATGGTTAAAAGCGGCGAGCTTGGACACATTAAACGTATTTCGTGGATAATTACAAACTGGTACAGAAGTCAGGCATATCACGACAGCGGAAGCTGGCGCTCAACGTGGAAGGACGAGGGCGGCGGCGCTTTAATCAATCAAAATCCGCACCAGCTTGACCTTTGGCAGTGGATGTTCGGTATGCCCGACAGAATTACGGCTTTTGTTTCTTTCGGTAAATATTATAATATAGAAGTTGAGGACGATTTAACCGCATATTTTGAGTACGATAACGGTACAACGGGCACATATATTACCTCCACAGGTGAAGCTCCCGGAACAAACAGGCTTGAAATCGCCTGCGATATGGGTAAAATTGTTGTTGAAAACGGTGAGATGACTTTTTACCGCAATACTGTTTCCGAAAGAGAGTATAATAAGACAAACAAAGAGCCTTTCGGTTTTCCTGAGGTTTGGAAATGTGAAATACCTGTTCACGGCAGCGGCGAACAGCATCAGGGAATTATGAAAGACTTTTCAAGCGCTGTTCTTCACGGTACTCCGCTTCTTGCACCGGGTGAGGAAGGCGTAAAAGGACTTACCATTTCAAACGCCATTCATTTAAGCGGTTGGACAGGAAAAACCGTCGATGTTAAAAACTTCCCTCATGATGAATTTTATAATTTGTTGAAAAAAAAAAAAAAAAATTCAAAGGTTGATA
>CACZWA010000205.1 GCA_902784685.1 uncultured Ruminococcus sp. | reverse complement strand
CAGGGCGACAGCATGAGCCCGCTTATCGACGACGGCAGTAAAATACTTGTCAAAAAGCAGGATTCGGTCGGCAGCGGACAAATCGGCGTTGTCCTTGTGGACGGCGAGGAAGCAGTCGTAAAAAAGATCACTTACGGCGCTGACTGGATTGAATTGATTTCCGTCAACCCCTACTATCCCCCGCGCCGCTTTGAAAAAGCCGAAGTGCAACGCGTTCGTGTTCTCGGATTGGTAAAAGAAGTCAGTAAGGTTTTGCAGTAATTATATAAAGGAGAGATTATCATGAAAGCATTAAGATGTGATTTTTGCGGAGCAGGACTAATCATGGATAAAAGCCGCGAATTTGCGACTTGTGAGTTTTGCGGCACCAAATATATGAAAGAAACCATACAGGATAAAATACAAGAAATAAGAGGTCAAGTAACAGTAGCAGGAGCGGTGGAAACGTATACCGGCGACAAAGAGATCTCAAGAAAAACCGATAACGCCGACAGCTTATTTGAACTCGGCAAAGTCGATGAAGCGCAAAAACTGTATCAGCAAATAGCAATTGATAACCCTAAAGACTACAAAGCGTGGTTCGGCATTTTTAAGACCTCAGTTTCTTATTTAATGCAAGGCTACTCAAATGAATATATAGGCGGTAATCTTTCACACTTCGTCCCCAAACTTGACGAAATACCCACCGCCATTGATTCAGCATTAGAAACTGCGCTTGAGCTTTGCGAAGATAAAACTGAAATCCACAAGTATTTTGATTCTCTTATCGGTCACTATGGGCTTTCAATAAGGACCGTAAAAGCTTCCGCTTTTCAAAAGCCTGACAGTGCGGTCAATTTTTATTATGCAAACGGAGCAATGAATCAAATATATCAACGAATGCAAAAGAAGCAACATACTTCCTTTTTATAAAAAGGAACTTCGCAGACCTCTTTATTTCATCAATCCACATACACGCAATGAAATGCTTGCAACCTCATTAAAGCCAAAAGAATTACACACATATTTGAGAGCTAATAAATTTCCCGAGAGAATTGAAAAGCCGAATAAAATAAGGATTTCACTTCTGCGTCTTGGAAATGAATACGCAGGTTATAAAGATTTTTCTGTTGCTGAAAACTTTTATAAGTGGTATCACATAATGACATTTAAAGGAACAGAGGTTCTAATTCTATCATAACAAAAAAACCGCCCTGCGCTGAAGCAGGATAGAGCGAAATACAAGAAATAATGAGGTGTGATATATGCCGAAACAGCCAAACGTAAAAAGTAAAATTCATGCGAAAGACGTTGATATTGCTGTTGTTACTTATCTGAATAATGAGGATTATATCTCGCTTACAGACATAGCGAGGTACAGAGACGAAGAAAATCCCAGATAAATTATTCAAAACTGGATGCGTACCAGAAGCGCACTTGAATTTCTCGGCTTGTGGGAAGAACTAAACAACCCAAATTTTAAACGTGTCGAATTCGACACCTTTAAAAATGAATCAGGGTCAAACGGCTTTGTAATGACACCGCAAAAATGGATAAAAGCTACTAATGCAGTTGGTATTATTTCTAAATCAGGGCGCTACAGTAATGGAACGCTGGCTCACAAGGATATTGCCTTTGAATTTGCTTCTTGGGTTTCTCCTGAATTTAAGCTGTATGTAATATAAGATTACCAAAGGTTAAAGTCCGCAGAAAGTCATCAATACGCTCTCGACTGGAATGTAAAACGGCTTATTTCAAAAGCAAACTACAAAATACACACTGACGCCATAAAGAAAAACCTGATACCACCCGACATTTCAAAGACGAGGCAAAGGTATGTTTATGCTAATGAACTTAATTTACTGAATGCAAACATCACCTTTGACGAGCTGCAACATTATTGGGAGCTATATAAAAAGCCGCTCCTTCGTGAACAGCAATTAAAAGACTATCATACTTTGCTAAAGCCCTTCACCCCTCTTGCCAAACAGAAAATCGGTAAACTGATCAAATCCGATTTTCAGTCAATTATCAATGAATATGCTGTCAAAAATCCTAAAACAGGAAGGTCAACCGCAAAAGGAACGCTGCGTGGCTATCGCATGGCAGCGCATCAAGTGATGGAGTATGCTGTTGAAAACCGCCTGATTGATTATAACCCACTAAACTATGTAAAGATTCCGAGCACATCGCCTAACAATCGCAGAAGAGCATTAACAGAGGAAGAACAGCAGTGGATCATCAACACAGAACACCGCGCCCAACTACCCGCAATGATTATGATGTTATCGGGATTGCGTCTTGGAGAATGCATTGCGTTGCAGTGGTGCGATATCGACCTAAAAAATGCCGACATCTTTGTTCATCAAAAACTGCTTTATAAGCAATCGCCCCCACAAGTTGTCCAGGGCGCGAAAACCGAAGCGGGCATTAGGCATGTTCACATGCCAAAACTGCTGGTAAAATATCTGAAAGAACAGCCGCCGCATTTGCCAAACGATTATGTTGTCGTGTCGGTGCACGGAA
>CACZWA010000204.1 GCA_902784685.1 uncultured Ruminococcus sp. | reverse complement strand
CGAAAAATGTCGAGAAAAATATAAGTGCCGCATAAAGAGCGCTGAAAATGCCGAAGCGTCTGAGGTCAGCCTTTATTAAACCTTTTTCAAATAACGAGTTTTTTAAGTTCATATCCCATACCTCCCAATTCATAAATAAATACTTCTTCAAGCGAAAGCGGTAAAATATCGCAAATAACAGGATTGTATTTTTCTATTTCGTCACGGATTTGTTCTCCGTCTCCACGAACAACAAGAAGCTCAACACTTCCGAAAGCCTCTTTTTTCAGAATGTCAATTTCGGCTTCAAGCTTTTCGGGGAAATCACCTTTAAAAGCAACCTGAATTTTATGAATATTTCCCTTAACATCGTCAAGAGATTTTTCAATAACAACCTTGCCGTCGTGCATTATACCCACATGGTCGCAAATATCCTCAAGCTCACGAAGATTATGACTCGATATAAGCACCGTCATATTTCTGCTCTCAACCTCTTGGAGAACTATATTCATAACTGTGCGCCTTGCAACAGGGTCGAGTCCGTCAACAGGCTCGTCAAGTATCATAAGGTCGGGCTTTGCAGAAATTCCGAGCCAAAAAGCAACTTGCTTTTGCATACCCTTTGAAAGCTTTCGCACCTTTCTTGACGGGTCAATATCTATAACCTTGCCGATAGCCTCAAAAGCGGCGTTATCCCAGTTTTTGTAAATATCCGCATAGAATTTCGCCATTTGCTTTATACTGAAGCCGGGGTAAAAATAGAGGTCATCGCTTATATATATTATTCGTTGTTTAAGCTCCTCCGAGGCTATATCTGGGCTGTTTGCAATTTCAATTTTTCCTTCGTTTATTTTGTATATGCTCATAAGGGATTTTATTAAAGTTGTTTTTCCTGCGCCGTTAGGACCTATAAGACCGTAAACAGAGCCTTTCGGCACATTTATATTAAGACCGCTCAGCGCATAAAAACCGTCAAATTCCTTAACAATTCCGTTGCCTTTAACGTCTATTTCTTCTTTTTTTATTCCGAGATAACAAAGCTCCGTGAGCTGTTTTTCAAGACTTTCCAAAATTCCGTCCGCAATGCCTGCGCCGATTACGTTTTTGCTGTCCGCAACATAGTACCCTTTGCCTTTGACGGAATATATATAGCCGTCTGCTTCGAGTTCTTTATATGCCTTAACAATGGTATTCGGATTTATTGTAAGCGCCGCCGCCATTTCACGCACGGACATTATGCGGTCGCCCGATGTGAGCGCACCGCTTACAATAAGATTTTTTATTTTATCCTTAATTTGCTCATAAACGGGTCTGCTGTCACGAAAATCAAGATTTATCATTTTTCGCCCTCCTTTCAAAAGTAATAAAATATTGAACATTTTATAAACTGTATTAACTGTACTATTACAAATAATACACTATTTTTTTTGATTTGTCAAGTGTTTTTTAAAAATTTTTTTCAAATTCAGGAAAAATATTGACGGTTTAAATATTAAGTGGTATAATAATATTGGTTGTTATTAAATTAAGAACGGAGAAAGATTATGTCAAAAACAGTTACTCTTGCAAATAATAAATTAAACGTAACAATATCTACGCTCGGCGCAGAAATTATAAGTGCGGTAAAGGACGGAAAAGAAAAAATATGGGAGGGAAACCCCGATATATGGTCAGGTCATGCGCCTGTGCTTTTTCCCATATGCGGCGGACTTAAAGACGATAAATTTATATTTGAGGGAAAGGAATATATTCTTGAAAAACACGGCTTTGCAAGGCGCAGAGAGTTTGAAATTGAGTCGGCAGAAAAAGAAAAGGCGGTTTTCCTTTTAAAGGATGATGAAAAAACGCTTGAAAGCTACCCATTTCATTTTGAGTTCCGAGTAAAATATGTACTTGACGGCGAAAAGATAAATGTTGAATATAACGTTAAAAATACAGGAAACAAAGATATGTATTTCACAGTCGGTTCTCACGAGGCATATGCCTGCCCCGAAGGAATTGAAAATTACAGCATAGTTTTTGATAAAACGGAGGATTTAAACGCAAATATTCTTAACGGAAATCTTCTTGAATATAAGGCAGTAAATATAGGTAACGGAATAAAAGAGCTTCCTTTGAAAGAAAAATATTTCGAGGTTGACGCGCTTGTTTTTCTCAGCGTAAATTCAAGAAAACTGTGGCTTAAAAATAACATAAGCGGCGAAAAAACGGAGATTAATTTTGAAGGCTTTGATTATCTTCTTGTATGGCAAAAGTGCGGAGCAAAATATATATGCATAGAGCCGTGGTGCGGCGTGCCTGATTTTGTCGATTCAAATTACGATATAACCGCCAAAAAAGGCATTATTAAGCTTGGCGCAGGCGGCACAGAGATAAGGAAGCACAGTATAGAGTTTTAACATACGATAAATAAAACAAAGGACAGTTCAGAGCCTTGAAAGGTGTGAAAAAAATGTTTGATGGCAAAGATTTCAGCGTGAGCATGGAAACGATTGTTTCCGAGCTTAAACTGAAAAAGCTGTACTACACGGAAGAAATGGACGAAATAAAAGTTGTATGCAGCAACGTTAACCGTCCGGGTCTTGTTCTGGCAGGATTTTTTGAGTATTTTGACAAAGACAGAATACAAATTTTCGGCAAGGTTGAGCAGACTTATATTAACGATATGGACGTGAAAAAAAAGAAAGACGTTATTTAC
>CACZWA010000203.1 GCA_902784685.1 uncultured Ruminococcus sp. | reverse complement strand
GTTAAAACCTATTTCAAAAGGCTCCGAAACAGATGAAGAAATATCAACAACGTCATTTACCTTTCCTCTTGTTGTCATACAAAATACCGTCATTTTATTGCCCGCGAATTTAAGCTTTATCGGGCTTTTTGCGGCACTTTCATCAATTACAAGCGCAGCTCTTTCAAGACTGTCGGCAAACTCATTTTTGTTTATTACAGTTTCAAAAAGAATATCTGTCGGAATAAACCTTCTGTAATCCACAAAATCGCCTTCAAGGAGCCTTGAAACAAAACGACAGCTTCCTATTTCAAACAAAACAAAGTTTTTTGAAACTGACATTTTAATAATATCATCTTCGGGCTTTATAATTTTTGCAAAATCATTTAAAGCGCGGCAAGGAATTATGCACTCAAATTTTTCACCGTCATAATTTATACTGTCCCATCTTGCCGCGAGCCTTGCGCCGTCAAGCGCCGAAGCTGTAATTTTGTTGTTTTCTATTTCAAATTTAACGCCCATAAGAACAGGACGCCCAATATCAATCTGTGCCGCCGCAAAAGAAGATTGCCTTACAACCGAAAGATATTTTTCAGGCTCAATTTCAAGAAATTTATCCCCACCGCTTATATCATATTCAACGTCCATACATTTTATATGAGTAACGTTATTTTCCTTAACCTCAAAAAAAACAATTCCGTCCGGAAGCTTTCTTATTATTTCACAAATTATATGAGAATTTAAGGTTATAGCTCCTTTTTCGCTTATATTAGCGTCAATCTCGTAGCTTACCGCTGTATCAAGATTGTTTCCTATAACAGTAAGCTTATCGTCAGCGTCAAAAAGCAGGTTTTCAAGAATCGCTACTGTGGGCCTTGTCGGTGTTGCTTTTGACGCTGCCATAACACCGTCAAGAATATCGTTTTTGTTGCATGAAAATTTCATTTTAATTTTCTCCTCTTTTAGTAGATTGTTTTTAAATATTACATATTAAAAAAATGCGAAGCACACCTTTAACTGAATGTATGTATAAAAACAGTAGTATATAGTAGAGCATGTTAATATGTGGAAAAATTAAATTTTTCGGGAATTAAAGCCAAAAATTACAAAGGTAGCATATGGAAAAACAAGCCTTTATATTTAAAACTTTTTAACGTGATTTCCATATGTAAAAATTTTCCACATACTTTAATAACATTTCTTAAACGTTGTTGAAAAATCAGGACTCTTTTAAAGAGTGAATAAGAGTATCAACCGAATGTTTAAGCTGCGCGTTTATGTGCATCTGCGATTCCATTTTTGAAAGGGAATTTATAACCGTTGTGTAGTCGCGGTTAAAGTATTTGCCGACCTCTTTGAGAGATTTTGAGGTAAGCTGCCGTGAAATATACATAGCGACCTGCCTTGCAAGCACGACCTCTTTGTTTTGTTTTGGCGACTGCATATCTTCTTTTGTTATGTCGTAATAATCGGATACTTTTTCCGCTATCTGTTCTATTGTGTAGCTTTTTATAACGGGAGTTATAATATCTTTAAGGATTTCCTCAAGCTCTTTGTTTGTAAAGTTTCCTTCACTTCCGTTAAATGTTGTAAAAGCTCTTACTCTTGTAAGGGCGCCGTTAAGCTCACGAATGTTATTAACAACGTTTTCGGCAATAAATTCAAGAGTTGATTGTTCAAGCTCAAACCCGCCTGCATTACATTTCTTTTTCAAAATTGCCATACGCGTTTCGTAATCGGGCGGTTGTATGTCGCACATTAAATCGCCTTGAAAACGTGTGCGGAGCCTTTCTTCAAGCGCAAGCATTTCGTTTGGCGGCCGGTCGCCCGAAATAATAATTTGCTTGCCTGCGTTGTAAAGGTGGTTAAAGGTATGGAAAAATTCCTCCTCCGTTTGCACCTTGCCGGCAATAAACTGAATATCGTCAATTAAAAGAATATCAATTTGACGGTATTTGTCACGGAATTTTTGTGTAGTGTTTGTTTTTATGGAGTTTATGAGGTCGTTTGTAAAATCCTCAGAGGTTACATAAAGAACTTTTGTAGAGGGATTCCTTCCGAGAGCGTAATTACCGATAGCGTGCATAAGATGTGTTTTACCAAGCCCCGAATGACCGTATATGTAAAGAGGGTTGTAAGAGCCCGGCATATCAGCAACAGCCACGGCAGCCGCATGAGCCATGCGGTTTGAGCTTCCCACCACAAAGGTATCAAAAGTAAATTCGGGAACAAGCCCGAAATCCGTTTCGTCCTGAGGGACAAAAACCTTTGGTTTGTTTTTTTCGTACGCTTCCGCTTCGGTTTCGGTTAAAATAACCGCTTTTACGGGAAAGCCGCAAGCTTTAAAAAGCGCATTTGATATTTTATCAATATAATTTTTTTCTATTACATTTTTTGACATAGCAAGAGGCGTTTTTAATATAAACTCGTTAGCTTTAAGCTCAATCGGCTCAAGGGGCTCAATCCATGTTGAATATGTAACCTCAACCATTTCGGGCTTTAAAAGCTCGGTTGCGTTACGCCACACAAGATTTATGTCA
>CACZWA010000202.1:1537-3528 GCA_902784685.1 uncultured Ruminococcus sp. | reverse complement strand
TTAAATTCTCGACTTTTTCCCTCTGTGTTTTCATTCTTTTTATCTGTGTTCTTTTCGTATGAACTATTATTATCTTCTCCTTTTACCTCTGTTTTTTTAACAGCTGATGAGTCGCCGTATTTATGCGATGAGCTGTTATTTTCCTCTGTATAATCCTCCGTATAAAACACCATAATTCTGTCACCGTCTTTAAGTCCGTAGGCTCCAAGACTTAATGACGGTATTTTGCCGTTTACCTTATACATCCAGCCGGAATTTTCTCCTTTGTCAAATTCTTTTATGGTTTCTCCCTCCGGAGTGGTTATTTCGCTTATATACGAGCCTTTATTTTTAAAAGAAAAACCGTTTTCTCCAAGCGCTTTTTTAAACACATCATACACTGTTATCGTTTCATCAAGCTCTTTATAATCTGTTTTTTCAATAAGTGTTTCTCCGACATTTTCAAGTTCAAAGCTTACATTTATCGTTTCCTTTACCGGTGCCGCCTTAAGTGCCGTTTTACTTGTTGTCCTACCTCTTACCGCAAGCTCCGCACTTACTTCATTATAATAAAGCTCCGCAAGATCTGAATATTTTTCATATTTTATCGGATCACTCAAATAAAGCTTACCGTATTTTCCGAGTGTTTCACTCGAAAGAGCACTGTTTACAGTTACTGCCTTTGCATTTTTCTGAAGCGTAACAAAAAGTGTTTCGTGAGCAATTACCGCCGGGTTGCTTGATTTAAACAATCTCCATGCTTCAAGCTCTTCCCAGCCTTCCATAGGAGTGGGGATTATTCCGTGATTTACCTTACTTTTTACATCTCTTACCCATACAAGACTGTCATTTTCTTCATAAACCTCAATGAACGGCGAAAGATCACTGCTTATATTTTCGGAATCGGTGTTTTCACCCTTTATTCCGTCAAAATATGCTGTCTTAACTTTTTCCATAAGCGCTTTTTCCGCTTCAATTTCGTCTTTTGTCAAAGCAGGAACAATAAACTCAAATTCCTTTAAAGCGCACAGACTTGTCTCTTTATCAGAAATTGATATTGTGATTAACGCTTCATTGTCAGCCTCTCCTTCTGCCGGTCTAATTACCTCAACTCTTGCCGCATTGTTTACATCGGGAGCTTTTATAACATCTTCATTACTGCTTGCTATCTTTACAGGATAATATTTTCCGTCAACTCCAAAATCCCTTGTTGTAGGAAACAATACATCGTTGTATGCTATGTATTTTTCATCAAATTTTTCTAAAGCTTCACCTGTTACCGCATCTTTAAGACCTGCTTTTTTAAAACCGGCTTCAAGCTTTTCCGAAAGATTATCTATTATCTCTTTTCTTTGTTCCTCGGAAAGAGCGCTTATAATAACGTTGTATTCCTTACTTACTGTTATTGGCTTTTCACCGCCGTTTATATCATTTGTAAACTGAAAATTAACCGTTGCCTTAAGCGTAACCGGTTCTTCCACTGTACTGCCTTTTATTATTCCCGCATATGGTTCAAAAAGAGTGTCGGCAGTTTTTTGATATTTGCTGCTTATTTCAATAATATCTGTATCGGAAGCTTCCCATGATATAATTGCCCATTTTTTATCGTCAATGGTTTTTGGCAAAATTATCTCGTCATCTGATGAATAAATCTCGTCAATTTTAATTTTTTCAATAATTTCACTGTTTATTGTTTCCGTAACCTTATTGCGATCCCAATAAATAATAACCGGAACGGTAATCTCGGCTGCCTCATCACCTTTTCTTATTTCAAATGTTACTCTGAAGCTCGCAAATCTTATAAAGCTCATAACATTCGGATCGGAATAATAGTATGTTATTGTGCCGTCATTCGCGACATTCCCACCACCATATACCTGTTCTGTTTCTCTAATGGAAATGTCTGCGCCGCTATAACCTTTTTTTTCAAGGTCAGCCCTCATAATATCAACAACATTGGTATCCTCGCCATATACGGGGTACATTTTATAAAAGCTACCGAGAGCATTTAC
>CACZWA010000202.1:0-1411 GCA_902784685.1 uncultured Ruminococcus sp. | reverse complement strand
AGCAAAAGGCTTAATATCTTTTTTTGTGTTTTCATAAAGATTTTCCTTTCTCATTTTTGATTTTTACGATACAGCTGCCTCATATACATCGCTTGTCAACGGTTTAAAGCCGTCCTTACTCCAAACAAGTAACCTTACCCTTTCGGCGCTGCTTTCAGCCGGTATATTAAAGCTTATCGTGTTATAAAGCGCGTTTTGATTCAATATTTTTATATAAACAGCTTTTCCCCTTTTATATCCCGTAATAACCGCAATAAACTTGTTTGGCGAATCTATTTCCGCGGTATAATTTGTATCGTAATCAAATGTGCTTCCGCAGCCGAGAGTTACCCGAAGAACATCCGCCGCAACACGAATAGGTCTTGACGGCATTTTTTGCTCGTTTCCAATCCATATTTCATAAGTAAGATAACAGCCTTCAAGCTCGTTTCCTATGCTCATTGTATATCCGTTTGTACCTGTAATAACAGTATAATTTGAAGTTCCTTGATTTCCCCTTGTAAGATATTTCCATTTTACGTTTATTGCCGGATAATTTGCATAATCATATTCCGAACCGCCCAAAACGTTTATTTTTGCCGACACGGTATTTCCGACTCTTACATCTCCCGTTATTTCGCATGTTGTAACATAAGGAAATACCTCAATTTCATATTCCGCGGAATATCCGTCCGCCGTAACAGCGGTAACCGCTGCTGTTCCTGCGGACTGCGCCGTTACTATTATACTGCTGCCAAGCTCATCGGGCTCGTCGGGCTGAGAAAGCGTTATAATATTGCTTCCTGTACTCCATTCAACTGCTTTTTCATCATCAATATCAATATATTGAACGTTAAGAGTTGTTGTCGGCTTTTCAGAACTGTTTGTGAGATAAAGCTTTCCTGCACCGTTAATTTCAATATGCGGATTTTTCGGTTGAGGAGTCGTTTCCGCCTGCCAGGAAAGTATCGGATAACCATCGTTGATTTCGTTTAAATCTGCCACAAAGGCACTGCCCAGAGCCGAAAGAAGGTCAGTAGTTTCCGATATAATTCCTCCGCCTGTTACCGTTCCCGTACCTGCTCCGCTTATTTTCGATAAACCGTAACAATTTGTAACGGAAGAGCTTGAATACAAAAAGTCAACAATATCGGCATGTGTAGCACTTCCCGAAATAACTCCAATATTATATGAGCTTGCTACAGCGCAATTGTTTTGAAATTGTCCGCCTATACCGCCGCTTCTGGAAGTCCCTTGTATTTCTCCTGTATTATAACAATTTTCAACCTCGCTGTATTTTGCATAACCTGCAACACCTCCGCATACTCCACCTGTTACGGCACCTTTGTTAAAACTGTTTTTTACATATCCTTTTTGAGTAGCGCTGTTTCCCAAATATCCTGCAATTCCGCCGGCGTGACCGCTGCTGCTC
>CACZWA010000201.1:1351-3355 GCA_902784685.1 uncultured Ruminococcus sp. | reverse complement strand
GTTGTCGACGAGGAGCATGAGGACACATATAAGTCAGAAAACAGTCCGAGATACGATGCAAGGATAATTGCGGCATTTAGAGCGTTTCAGCATAATTGCCCTGTTGTTTATGCCTCTGCGACACCGAGAATTGATGATTATTATGCGGCGTTAAACGGAAAAATAAACTTACTTGAGCTTACAAAACGCTACAATAATGTTAAAATGCCTGATGTTTATGTTGCAGATATGGCGGCTGAGCTTAAATCGGGTAACAGGAGCGTTTACAGTATGATGGCACAGGAGGAAATCGAGAAAAATCTTGCGGCAGGCGAACAGAGCATTGTTTTTTTAAACCGCCGCGGCTTTTCGACCTTCGTTTCGTGCCGCTCGTGCGGATATGTCGCAAAATGTCCGAATTGTAGTGTAAGCCTTACCTTTCACAGTAAAACAAACAGCTTAAAATGCCATATGTGCGGCTATACGGAGGCAAATCCCGTAGTTTGTCCGTCATGCGGCAGTAAATATATTAAATATTTCGGTGCGGGTACGCAAAAAGCCGAAGAAGAGCTTTTTAAGCTTTTTCCTAATATTACGGTTGAGCGCATGGACGCCGATACAACTTCACATAAGTTTTCTCATGAGAGAATACTTGATAAATTCAATAATGAAAAATCTGATGTCTTGCTCGGTACACAAATGATTACAAAAGGACTTGATTTTCCGAATGTAACTTTAAGTATTGTTCTTGCCGCAGATACTCTCCTTAACACAGGAAGTTACAGAGCTTCGGAACGTGCGTTTTCGCAGCTTGTTCAGGTGTGCGGCAGGGCAGGCAGGGGCGAAAAAAGCGGCAGATGTATTATTCAGACCTACGAACCGGGAAACAAAGTTATTGCATTTGCCACAAAAAACGATTATAAAGGCTTTTACAGCGATGAAATAAAATCACGGCAAATGATGGATTATCCGCCTTTTTCCGATATTGTGCAGATACTTATAACAGGAACGGATGAACAGAAAACCGGTGAATACGGTATGACTGTTGAAAAAAATTTGCGAAGACTCCTTGATGAAAAGTCGGGGCTTTGCAAAACGCTTTTCGGGCTTTGCCCCGCACCCGTTTTTAAGGTAAAAAATAAATTCAGATACAAAATAGTTTTTTATACGCATCGCAGCGACGATATTTATGAAATACTTGAAAAGCTATATAATATACATATTGACGAAAAAACTTCGTTTGGGCTTGAGATAGATATAAATCCGACAAGCTGAGAAGGGAGAATGAAATGTCCGTAAGAAAAATATTAACGATTGGCGATGAAACGCTTTCAAAAAAAAGCCACCCGGTGACAAGATTCGACGAAAGGCTTCACGCTTTGCTTGACGATATGATTGAAACAATGAAAGATAGTGACGGAGCAGGTCTTGCCGCCGTACAGGTTGGAATTTTAAGACGTGCTATTGTTATTGATGTGGGCGAGGGGTTAATTGAACTTATAAATCCCGAAATTATATCGCAGGAAGGCTCACAGTACGGAGCAGAAGGTTGCCTGAGCGTTCCCGGTAAACACGGAAACGTAGAAAGACCTATGACGGTTACTTTTAAGGCGCAGGACCGCTACGGAGAAGAATACACAAAAACCGTTACAGGGTTGTTTGCAAGGTGCGTATGCCACGAGTGTGACCATCTTGACGGTAAGCTTTATGTTGAAATAGCAGACGATATTAAAGACAACGAATAATATTCTTTCTCATAAAGAAAGGAATTTGAAAATGAGAATAATGTTTATGGGCACTCCCGATTTTGCAAGAGTTAATCTTGAAAAATTGGTTGAGTGCGGCTATGAGGTTTGCTGTGCGGTATCACAGCAGGATAAGCCGCAGGGAAGAAAAATGTTGCTTACTCCGCCGCCTGTTAAGGAATACGCTCTATCAAAAAATATACCTGTGCTTCAGCCGCAAACACTTAAAGACGGCGCTTTTATGAGTGAACTTGAAAAATATGACCCAGAGCTTATAATT
>CACZWA010000201.1:0-1326 GCA_902784685.1 uncultured Ruminococcus sp. | reverse complement strand
AAAATTTTGCCGAAATATGTTCTTGATTACCCAAAGCTTGGCTGTATAAACGTTCATGGCTCGCTTCTCCCGAAATACAGAGGCAGTGCGCCTGTACAATGGGCGGTTATAAACGGCGATAAAGAAACAGGCGTAACAACAATGTATATGGACGAGGGTATGGACACAGGCGATATACTTTTGCAAAAGAAATTTGATATTGCGGAAAACGAAACAAGCGGTATGCTTATGGAGAGAATGGCAGGTATCGGCGCTGATTTGTTAATTGAAACGCTAAATAATCTTGATAAAATATCGCCTGTAAAACAGAACGAAAATGAAGCAACCTATGCCCCCATGCTGAAAAAAGAAATGGGAAAAATAGATTGGACTAAAAGTGCAGAGGAAATAAAAAGTCTTGTGTACGGAATGAATCCGTGGCCGACAGCTTTTTTTGAAACGGATAAAGGTACTGTTAAGGTTTTTGAGGCAGATGTTTCTTTTGTTAAAACGGATAAAAAGCCGGGAACGGTTGTTAATGCCGACAAAACGCTTGATATATCTACCGGGAACGGAGTTCTTATAATAAAAGAACTTCAGCTTCAAGGGAAAAAGCGTATGAATGTGGCTGACTTTTTAAGAGGAAATAAAATTGAGACAGGAACTGCGGTATATTAAAAAACTGCGGAAAGGGTAAAATAATGCTGCGAAAAAGAGCAATTGATATTTTACTTCGCATAGTGCGTGACGGGGCATATTCAAACCTTGAAATGATAGGTTCTCTGGGCGGTCTTGACGCAAGGGATAAAGCTTTTGTCACAAGGCTTGTTTACGGCACGCTTACTTA
This sequence comes from uncultured Ruminococcus sp., assembly GCA_902784685.1. Classification (GTDB taxonomy): domain Bacteria; phylum Bacillota; class Clostridia; order RUG12999; family RUG12999; genus RUG12999. The sequence goes on along the minus strand of CACZWA010000201.1, from coordinate 500 downwards.
TAGGCTTCAAGCAGATTATCTTTTGCAGAAAAACATTTCAAAACCGCTCGAAAAGCTTGATAAAGAGGTTTTGCTTTTGCTTGAAAGCGCTGTTTATCAAAAGCTTTATATGGATAGCGTTCCCGACTATGCCATAATAAACGAAAGCGTAAATTTGACAAGAAAATTCGGAAAAGCTTCTGCTTCGGGTTTTGTTAACGGCGTACTTAGGAAAACGCTGAAAAACGGGCTTGATTTAAGTGGAATACCCGAAAATACAGCATATTTTTACAGCATAAAGTACTCTTTACCGAAAAGCTTTTGTTCTTTGATGATGAAGCAATACGGCAATCTTGCAGAAAAAATTTTTGAAGGAAGCCGCAAAAACGCTGATTTTACCGCAAGAGTAAACACACTTAAAATTGGTAAAAATGAGCTGATTAAGGAATTACATAATAAGGGTATAATTGCCGAAGGGACGGAAATTTGCCCCGACTGCATTAAGTTTAATAAGGGTTTCG
>CACZWA010000200.1 GCA_902784685.1 uncultured Ruminococcus sp. | reverse complement strand
CTTTCCCGTCTTCGTCTTGCCATAAAAAATTCCTCCTATGATATTATTTATATTCTATCATAGAAGGAATTAAATTTCCAGACTTTTTCTCACACGCTCGCAATTCTGCCGCCCTGATATTTTAATTTAATCAACCGAGAGTTTTTACAAGCTTTTTAAATCTTTCCATAGCCTCAATTGTGTTTTCTTTGGTTGAAAAAGCGGTAAGCCTGAAGAAGTTTGTTCCGTTGTTTCCAAAACCGCTTCCCGGAGTTCCTACAACACCTGCGTTTTTAAGAAGAAAATCGAAAAATTCCCACGATTCCATATTTCCGGGGCATTTAAGCCAAACATAAGGCGAATTTTTGCCGCCGGTGTACCAAATTCCGAGTTCGTCCATTGTATCCGAAATAATTTTAGCGTTTTCTTTATAATATTCAATATTTTCTTTAATCTGTTTTCTGCCTTCCGGGGTAAACACGCCGAGTGCGCCTCTCTGTACAACATACGAAACACCGTTAAACTTTGTTGTCTGGCGTCTGAGCCACATTTTATTAAGGCTCATATTTTCCGCTTCAAGTGCTTTCGGCACAACTGTATAGCCCATTCTTGTACCCGTAAAGCCTGCGGTTTTTGAAAGGGAACAAAATTCGATTGCGCAGGTTTTTGCACCCTCAATTTCAAAAATGCTTTTCGGGTAATCGCCGTCTATAAAAGCCTCGTATGCGGCGTCAAAGAGAATTATACTTCCGTTTTTGTTTGCATAGTCTACCCATTTTTTTAGCTGTTCACGGTTATAAACAGCGCCCGTTGGGTTGTTTGGAGAGCAGATATATATAATATCCGCTTTAACATTTTCGTCAGGCAGGGGAAGAAAGCCGTTTTCTTCATTTGAATTTGCAAAAATGATATTTCTGCCCGACATAATATTTGTATCAACATACACGGGATAAACCGGGTCGGGAACAAGTACGGTATTATCGGGTGAAAACAGGTCGAGAATATTTCCAACATCGCTTTTTGCTCCGTCCGAAATAAATATCTCGTCAAGGTCAAGCTCAACGCCGCTTTCGGCATAATACGCCTTTATCGGCTCTTTAATAAAGCCGTAGCCTTGTTCGGGGCCGTAGCCGTGAAAAGTCTCTGCTTTTCCCATTTCACGCACGCCGACTGACATTTCGGATATTACCGACTCGCATAAAGGACGTGTAACGTCTCCTATACCCATACGGATAATTTTTATATCGGGGTTAGCCGCCGAAAAATCCGCCACCTTTTTTGCAATATCGGAAAAAAGATAACTTTCTTTAATGTTTTTATAATTCTTGTTTACAGATACCATTTTATTTGTTTCCTTTCTTTATTTACAGATTTTCCATTAAAAGTTCACCGTCATATACAAAGCTTGCAGGGCCTGTCATGGTGATTTTACCGTCCAAGCCGTAGCGGATTTTTAAATTTCCTCCACGAAGTTTAACGGTAATATCGGCGTCTTTCGGGCTTATTCCGCATTTTACGGCGGCGGCGGCAACTGCGCAAGCTCCCGTTCCGCAAGCCCATGTTTCACCGCTTCCACGCTCCCAAACACGCATTTTAAGAGTAAGAGGGTCAATAATTTCAACAAATTCGGTATTTACACGTTCAGGGAAAATTTTGTGATTTTCGTAATGCGGACCTATTTTTTCAAGGTCAAGCGAATAAATATTTTCGGTGAAAATCACGCAATGGGGATTACCCATAGAAACGCAAGTTGCGGTTACTTTTTTTCCGTCAACTTCAAATTCTTTCGATACAAATTCTTTTTCGTCAGAAATTCTTTTTCGTCAGATATAACAGGAATTTTTTCGGCTTCAAAAACAGGCTCTCCCATATCAACCGAAACGCTTTCGATTTTTCCGTTTGCGACAGTAAGGCAAAGAGTTTTTATGCCGCTTAATGTTTCGAGTGTAAATGTGGTTTTATCCGTCAGACCTCGCTCATAAACATATTTTCCTATACATCTTGTTGCATTGCCGCACATTTTTCCTTCGCTTCCGTCCGCATTAAACATACGCATGCGAAAATCGGCAACACTTGACGGCAAAATCATAACGATTCCGTCACTGCCGACACCGAAATGGTACTGCGAAATTTTTTCCGAAAGAGAGCCGGGGTCGGATATAGGATTTTCTTTTGTACAGTCAAAATAAATATAATCGTTTCCGATACCGTGCATTTTTGTGAATTTTAATGGCATTTTTGTTCATTCCTTTTGCTAAAATATTCCTCTAAATATTATACAGTGAAACAGTATTTATGTCAAGGGTTTTGACTTTAAAATAATTGCATTATTATGCATTTTTCACAAAATTTTCACAATCAAAATTACATTTGACAAATTTGTATATTTATGTTACAATAATAAAAAAGTCTATGAAAGGACGCAAAGAAATTGAAAATTCCTTTTTACGATAAAATCAGCGCTTCGCTAAGCGATAAAGAAAAAGATATTTTTGAGCTAATAGGCGGTTATTGTGCAATTACCGTTTTTCATATATGTATGATGTTTATTTTCGGCTGGTACTCGTTTCATATCGGCTATCTTATAGCGGCGGTTATAATGATACTGCTTTTTTCTCTGCCGGTCGGATTTATTCCTTTTTTTCGCCGCCATGCACGGCTTACGCAGTTTGTTTTTTTGCTGTTTAATTCCTGTATGTGCTATTTTTATACGGAAACAATCACAAAATATCTTGCTCCCGACAGGCTTTTTTGCCCGCAGTTTGTTATATGTCTTACACTTACCTTTTGCATATATTTAATCATAATCGCAATTTCGGGAAGATTTTATCATGCCATATGCATTTCAAATTTTTTGCTCGGTGCAGTTTGCATAAGTAACAGAGTAACGCTTGATTTAAGGGGCAGGCCGCTCTTTGTTTCCGATTTTACTTCAATCGGTACTGCAATGAGCGTAAGCTCGTCATACCATGTTTCAATAATTAAATCTATTGTTATTGCACTTTTATTTATACTTCTTTCGGTATTTACAGTTATGCTGTACCGCCTTTTGGAAATTGACGAAGGGAAAACAGGCATAAAGCCGAGACTTATCGGAGCTGTTGCTGTAGCTGCGGTTCTTGCTGTGAGTTACGGAACAAATCTATACCAAAACCTTAATATTCAG
>CACZWA010000199.1 GCA_902784685.1 uncultured Ruminococcus sp. | reverse complement strand
ACCCACGAAAAATATTTAATGGGAAATCATCTAATGAATTGTTAAAAATAGAAGAAGTTGCTTAACAAATTTTGTGGACATTTTATATTGCAATTTAAAATTTTTTTACCTTGAAAATAAAAATTTGACAAAAGCTCCGAAAAGTGGTATAATATGATTTATGTATGTACAAAACTTTTATAAACAAATATTTTAATATATGGAGGATATTGCAATGGAGAATATAAGAGAATTTCTTATGACTCAGGAGGAGCAGGATAAGCTCAAAGAACAAATTGACTATCTTAAAAACGAAAAACGTAAGGAAATTGCCGAGAAAATCAATGTTGCAAGAGGTTACGGAGACCTTTCGGAAAACTCGGAATACGATGCTGCAAAAGCAGAACAGGCAGAAAACGAGGAGCTTCTTAAAGACCTTGAACACAGACTTAAATATTCAAAGGTTGTAAGCGCTGATGCAAGCGACGGCAAAACTGTTAATGTCGGCGTTACCGTAAGAGTTAAAAATATGGAACTTAAAAACGAAATGACCCTTTCAATAACAGGTACAATCGGCGCAGACCCCATGAACGGCAAAATTTCCATTGAGTCCCCTATCGCAAAGGCTCTTATCGGAAACAAAGTCGGCGCAACGGTAGTTGCAGAAACACCGACAGGCCCTAAAAAGTTTAAAATACTTGAAATTCTTAAATAATTGTACGGAGGAATATCACAGTGGAAAACAATACACAACCCGAAATAAAAATCTCTGACGTTATGAGAGTCCGCCGTGAAAAGCTTGCAGATTTGCAGCAGAACGGTAAAGACCCCTTCGTTCATGTTAAATACGACAGAGATACAAAAATTATAGATATTACAGAAAATTTTGAAGCTTACGAAGGCAAAGAGGTTTCCATTGCCGGCAGAATGATGGCAAAGCGTGTTATGGGTAAAGCGTCATTCGGTAATGTAAGCGACAAGGACGCAAATATTCAGCTTTATGTCAGCCGTGACAACCTCGGCGACGAGCCGTATGCCGATTTCAAAAAATTCGATATCGGCGATATAATCGGCGTTAAAGGCGAGGTTTTCAGAACGCAGAGAGGCGAAATGTCCGTTAAAGCTCACGAAATTGTGCTTCTTGCAAAGTCGCTTAAACCGCTTCCCGAAAAATGGCACGGTCTTACCGATACAGACGCACGCTACCGTCAGCGTTATGTAGACCTTATTATGAACAAGGACGTTAAAGATACATTTATAAAGCGTTCAAAAATAATATCGAGCATAAGAAAATATCTTGATGAGCAAGGCTTTATGGAGGTTGAAACCCCCATGCTTGTTTCAAATGCGGGCGGCGCCGCCGCAAGACCTTTTGAAACGCATTTTAATGCGCTTGACGAGGACTTTAAGCTCCGTATTTCGCTTGAGCTTTATTTAAAACGTCTTATTGTCGGCGGTCTTGAAAAAGTTTATGAAATCGGCAGAGTTTTCCGTAACGAAGGGCTTGATACACGCCATAACCCCGAATTTACGCTTATGGAGCTTTATCAGGCATATACAGATTATCACGGTATGATGGATTTAACCGAAAACCTTTACCGCCATGTTGCAAATGAAGTTCTCGGAACAACCAAAATAACATACAGAGGCATAGAAATGGACCTCGGCAAACCCTTTGAAAGAATTACTATGCTTGATGCGGTTAAAAAATATTCGGGTGTCGATTTTAACGAAATAAAAACTCTTGAAGAAGCAAGAGAAGCGGCAAAAGAACATCATGTTGAATTTGAGCCGCACCATAAAAAGGGCGATATTCTTAATCTCTTCTTTGAAGAATTTGTTGAAGATAAACTCATTCAGCCCACTTTTGTTATGGATCACCCTGTTGAAATTTCTCCGCTTACAAAGAAAAAGCCCGGCAATCCCGATTACGTTGAGCGTTTTGAGTTCTTTATGAACGGCTGGGAAATGGCAAACGCATATTCCGAGCTTAACGACCCGATAGACCAGCGTGAGCGCTTTAAGGCGCAGGAAGAACTTCTTG
>CACZWA010000198.1 GCA_902784685.1 uncultured Ruminococcus sp. | reverse complement strand
TTCCCGACAATCAAGGTCGGTAAGAACTTCAAGGTTATGAAATCCGCTTTCATTGACTGGTGTAGGAAACGGAGAGCATAAACGAATGTGACTGCCACTTTTTTTAACATTATTGTACCAAAAATGCTTACATTTGTTTATGTACAACAAAATCGCAATTTGATATAATGATGTTAAGAATAATAGCAAAGGTGGGAGTAATATGAGAAAGTACTATCTGGATAACATAAGGTGGCTCACAATTGTGTGCGTAGTTATCTTTCATGTTATCTATATGTTTAACGGCGAAGCGAAAGCAGGAGTTGTAGGACCGTTTAAAGATGTTCAGTATCAGGACGCGCTGCAGTATCTTCTGTATCCGTGGATGATGATTTTGCTGTTCATTGTGGCGGGAATGTGTTCACGCTACTATCTTGAAAAGCATACAGTTAAAGAATTTGTGAAGTCAAGAACGGTAAAGCTACTTGTGCCTTCTACAATCGGCTTGTTCGTTTTTCAGTGGATACAGGGTTATTTTAATATGCAGCTCAGCGGTGCGTTTGATAAAATTGAAGCGCCTAAGTTTATGCTGTATCCTATTATGGCAGTTTCGGGAACGGGCATTCTCTGGTTCGTTCAGACGCTCTGGCTGTTTTCAATGGTGATTGCGCTTATAAGACATTTTGAAAAAGTGTTTTCAATAGTGCTTGCGCTTATAAGGCATTTTGAAAAAGGGAAGCTTTACGGACTCTGCGGCAAGGTTAATATAATCGTTGCTGTTGCTCTTGTAATACCCGTATACGCTTCAAGCTTTGTGCTCAATACACCCGTGATAGTTGCGTACCGTTTCGGCATTTACGGGATGACCTTCCTGCTCGGCTATTTTGTGTTCGCTCACGACGAAGTAATCGAAAGAATAAGCAAATGGAGCGTCCCTCTGATTATACTTACTGCCCTCCTCGGCGGAGTATATCTGTATTTGCATTTCGGCGATAACTATGCTGAAAACCCGACCTTTAACAGTATTCCTGCCATTGCTTACGCATGGAGCGCCTGCCTTGCCATTTTGAGCAGTGCTTATAAGTGGTATAATCGGCAAACAAAAATATCATCATTTATGACAAAACGCAGTTACGGATTGTATATTTTTTATTATTTACCGCTATCCGCAAGTGCGTATTTGCTGACAAAATATACTCAATTATCAGCCTTGACTATTTACTTAATCGTGCTTGTATGCGGTTTTGCAGGCGGATTACTTTTAAACGAGATTATTTCAAAGATTCCGTTGATCAGGTGGGCGGTAATCGGTATTTCCAAGGAGAAAAAAGATGTTCAAAGATAACCTTGTATATTTAAGAAAACTAAACAATATGACGCAGGAGGAGCTTGCTGAAAAAATCAACGTTTCCCGTCAGTCGATTGCAAAATGGGAAAGCGGAGAAACGGTTCCCGACCTTGAAAAATGCAAATTACTCTCAGAAATATTCGGCGTTTCGCTTGATGATTTAGCCAATTATGAAGCAGAGAACCATATGGGAATGAATGTACCTCCAAAGGGTAAACACCTTTTCGGAATAGTAAAGGTTGGGGAAAAAGGACAGATAGTTATTCCAGCAAAGGCACGAAAAACATTTGATATCAAAGTCGGAGATTCTCTTGTCGTTCTCGGTGATGAAGCGCAGGGTATTGCATTGATAAAAGGTGCAGATTTTTTAAAATTGGCTGATATGATTAGAAATGATATTTAACACATATAAAACCTCGGCTAATTGCCGAGGTTTTTGGTTGCAAAGCGGTTGGCAAGCGGTTGGCGTGCGTCCAAACATTCTTCGCAGTCGAAACAACACGCAGGCGTATTGTTAATGACTACTGCGAATGTTTCTCCTTTTCAGCGGCGGTACAAGTATCCGCCGCTGTATTATTTTTCGGGTTGGCAATGAGTTGACATTCAAACCAACTCTAACGAACTAATGGCAACCCAAGTCAGCCATTGAGATTTTTGCAAAATCGGTTTAGTTAGTATTTAAGCCGATTTAGAGCGATTTGCATAAAAATAAAGCAGGTTAAAAACCTGCTTTATTTGGTCGGAGTGACAAGACTTGCTCCGCTTTGCTTCGCAAAAAATCTTATTTGTATGTCCCTCCCGCCTCCGCCAAGGCGAACCGGCGGAAGATGGACTATCAAGTTCAAGTCTTGTTATTTACAAATAATAAAAGCAATGGGTTGAAAAGCCCATTGCCTTTATTTGGTCGGAGTGTTGATAACGGATTTGTTTTTCAAAAAACCTGACAGCTGCGCGCATTTTCAAAATTTCTTTTTTAAATGAAATAACTGCCAAGGCAGTTATGAAATACCGCCTGCGGCGGTATGAAATATTGTGGCTTCACCACAATATGAAGTAAAATTCATTCCTCATATGCGTCAGCATACTTCATACACGCAGTGTACTTCATATGATTTTATATTGCTCGCTTTCAGCGAGGATATGAAATCATATTTCACTCATTACGAAGGAATGAATTTCATTGAAAAAAGCACTTCAAAAGAAGTGCTTTTTTCTGGTCGGAGTGTTGATAACGGATTTATTTTTCAAAAAAACTGATAGCTACGCACATTTTCAAAATCCACACATTCGACATGTGTGGTTCTTTTATATATAATGCACTCGTGAGAGAAAGAAAGGAAGTGCATGATGAAAACAAAATACTAATTGACCACATAAATGAAA
>CACZWA010000197.1 GCA_902784685.1 uncultured Ruminococcus sp. | reverse complement strand
GGAACAAGTAAAAAAGCGCTCTAAAGCGCGTGGTTATGCGGTTTTCAGGCAAAAAAGAAATCACATTTGCTTGGTATACAAATGTGATTTCTTACGTGGCAAACACGGGCAAAAAGGTACATTTTAGGGGTAATTTTAAGGTAAGAAATTCAAAAAGTACACCACCCAGTCAAAGAAATTCAAAAAGTACACCACTTTGCCGTTCCTTGAAAGTAGAAAATGCCTTTCAAATACGAGCTATTCTTCATCTCTGATCGCACAAACCGGGCAACCGTCTATGGTTTCCTGCACCGCGTCTTTGTTTTCCTCTGTTGTATCTGCATACGCTTCTGCTTTGCCGTCATCTGTCATACGAAAAACATCAGGTGCTGTCATCGCACACAAGCCGCAGCCTATACACTCGTCTTTATCAACATAAGCTCTCATAAACCGTTTCCTCCTTTATTCCAAAGTTAACAGCAGTGCCATCTTGAATTTACTGTTTGCTTTTACATAATGCTTGCCGTTTTTTGCAAACTTGAAATTTTCGCCTGCTTTCAAAATGTGTTCCTTGCCTTCATAACCGATAATGCCTTCACCGTCAAGAGCGAAAATAAGCGCCTCGCCCGGTGCTGCGTGTTCGGCAAGCCCTGTACCTTTATCAAAGCTCATAACAACAAATTTCATTTTTTCATTACTTGCAATATCCATATTGACGATTTTCCCGTCCTGATACGGTACAAGTCCACCTAAATTAAATACTTCTCCTGCTTTTAATGCCTTATTCATATTGCTGTTCCTCCTTAGTCCTATTTCTGTATAAATTGCTTCGTTTCCCGCTGTCATACCGACAGGTATATTGACCGGTGTTATAATACATTCGCCCTTTTTCAGCGGTATTTTATTATCGCCTGCCGTAACTGTCATATATCCCTTAAGCATCACGATCACCTTATGATATTCATATAATTCTGCACTTATATCCGTTTTTTCTGCCAGTGAAAAATGCGTTATGTAATTTTCATATCCTTGGTATATTTCCTTTGATACGGTACAGCCTTGAACAGGCGGATTATCTCTCGCTAACGAAAAAACTGTTCCTGTAATCTCTTTCATCTCACATCACCTTTACATCGGGATTTTTCTCACCGAATTTTTCTAAAAGCACCTCTTTTATCTCGTCACGGCTTTTGCCTTGCTTTTCCTGCTGCTTTATGGTTTTGTATGCAGCAAAAAGTGTTGATGTGCCGATCTCGGAGCTAAAGTATCCGATACCCTGATTCCATGCAAGCAGTTCAAAAACATCATCAAGGGCGGCAGAATCCAAGCCGTGAATATATGCTTTTATTAATTCTCTTGTTGCCTGTCTCATTCTGCCTGCGCCTACCGCATTGGTAAGCGACAGAAGCAACCGGATTTCATACGGCAGGTATCTTTTGCTGTCATTCCAGGTCAGATCCCAAAAGTTTACGGCGATATTTGCCAAGCCTTCATCGATCAACGGAAAATTCGTTAATGACGCGGGGCGCATCGGGATTCTTTCTGTATCGTCCTTTTCTTCAGTCCTATAAAAATATGCGTGAAATTCATTTTCGGAGATTTTTTCCGTGTGCTGTTCAAATCCAAGCTTCTCCATAACCTCATAAAGCGGGATCGGCTCGAAGGATTGTATGATTTTCAAGCCTTCACCGACTTTGATTTGAGCGGCTTGCTGTTTTAAGCCTTGAAAAAAATTACCTGCTATGCCTCTTAAATCAATTACCTTAAAATTATTTGTTTTTTCTTTCCAGTCTATGTAGCTCATAATTACACCTTCCTTTTATCTTGTTTCTGTTATGTTACCATCGGGAGAAATAACCGCAATATAGAGCGGAATGTTCTTCTCGCTGTTTTCGATTGCTTTCTTTGTAGCATATTCAAGCCCTCCGCAGCAGGGAACCGTCATTCTGGTTAGCGTTATATCTCTGATAGTGTTATTCTTCAATATTTCCGTCAACTTTTCGGAATAATCAATGCTGTCAAGCTTCGGACACCCGATAAGCGTTATTTTGTCCTTTATAAAGTCGTG
>CACZWA010000196.1 GCA_902784685.1 uncultured Ruminococcus sp. | reverse complement strand
TTACAAAGCATATGATTGAAAAAGGCGCGAAAAAAATTGCTGCAATTGCCGCAACGCCGGACGACCTTGCGGCAGGTAAGGCAAGATATGACGGTTTTATGAAAGCTCTTGACGAAGCAAATATGACTATCGACAAAAAATATATTGAAGTTGCCCGTTTCGATATGGAATCGGGCTACGAAAAAGCAAAACGTATTTTTTCTCACAAAGAGCGTCCCGACGCTGTTTTTTGCGCAACCGACAATATTGCGGCAGGTGCTATGTTTTACTGCCGTGAGGCAGGGCTTAACGTTCCTCGTGACGTTATGATATGCGGCGTGGGAGATTCAAAGCTTGGGAAAATCACTTCGGCACCCCTTACCTCGGCGCATCTTCATTACAAAACCGCAGGTATGGAGGCGGCTTCCATGCTGCTTTCGTCAATGAGGCACAGGAGTCCTGTTCACAAGGTTCTCCAGCTTGATTATTATATAGCGGAAAGAGAATCCACAAAAAGAAAATAAAAATGTGAAAATATATGAAACCACCAGACACAAATACGTTATTTTTGTCTATATGTCAATAGAAATTAACGAATTTTAGCGGTATAATGTTAATAATATGTGAAATCAATTTCTTAAAAAACAAACAGGTTTCATATACGTAGATTTTATTTAAAGGAGTTGTGTTTATGGATTACAAAAAATGTGCTTCTGAAATTCTGGCTGCGATAGGCGGCAAGGATAACCTTGCAAGCGCCGCCCATTGCGCCACGCGTCTGCGCCTTGTAATTGCCGATAACAGTAAGGCAAACAAGAAAGCGGTTGAAGATATTGAAGGCGTAAAAGGCGTTTTTGAAGCTTCCGGACAGCTTCAGATTATTATCGGCACAGGCACGGTAAACAAAGTGTATGATGAATTTATCGCTCTTGCGGGCATTGAAGCCGCTTCAAAGGACGATGTAAAAAAAGCAGCGGCGCAGCAGTCACCCTGGTATAAACGCGCGGTTAAAACTCTTGGCGATATTTTTGTGCCGATTATACCCGCAATTGTGGCAACAGGTCTTTTAAACGGTCTTCTCGGCGGATTGCCGAGAGTTTTCCCCGGCATTGCCGATTCGGATATTTATGTTCTTCTTAATATCTTTTCGAATACGGCGCTTGTATTCCTTCCTATTTTGATTGCCATAAGCGCTGCGAAAATCTTTGGCGGAAACACCTTCCTCGGCGCTGTAATAGGTATGATAATGATTCACCCCGACCTTGTAAACGCGTGGAGCGCAGGCAGCGGCGCAGAAACATCAACACTATGGTCGTGGTTTGGGCTGTGGAATATACAAAACACAGGCTATCAGGGGCACGTTATTCCCGTTGTAATAGCCGTGCTTATTATGTGTATTATCGAAAAATGGCTGCATAAGCATGTTCCCGAAATGCTTGACCTTTTTGTAACGCCTCTTGTCACTATTCTTGTAACGGGTTTTCTTACAATGACGGTTATCGGTCCGGTTTTCTCACAGATTGAAACATGGGTGTTGAGCGGTGCGAAAATGCTTATCGCTATTCCTTACGGTATCGGAGCTTTCTTTATGGGCGGCGTGTATGCTCCCACGGTTGTTGCCGGCGTACATCATATGTATAACGCGATTGAAATGGCAATGCTTGCCGAAAACGGCAGAAACATATGGATGCCTATCGCGACAGCGGCTAATGTGGCGCAGGGAGCGGCGGCGCTTGCGGTCGGTGTAAAGACACATAACAAAAAGACAAAATCAATGGCGCTTCCGGCTTCGCTTTCAGCATTTATGGGTATAACGGAGCCCGCAATTTTCGGTGTGAACGTCCGTTTTGTAAAGCCTTTTGTTGCCGGTATGTTAGGCGGTGCCGTAGGCTCTGTTTTTGCTTCAATTCTTAATGTTTACGCAACCGCTAACGGAGTAACGGGCCTTTTCGGTTTCGTCAGACTCCAGCACGGCCAGCGGCATTCCGCCATAGACAACATATTCTGACCAGGCATCCGCCTTCTCCAGACCGGAGACGGCATAGAACTCCCGGCGTAGCTTCCGGAAAC
>CACZWA010000195.1 GCA_902784685.1 uncultured Ruminococcus sp. | reverse complement strand
ATTTAATGGGAGAAATTATTGCATTTGCGATTTATTTTGTTGTTGTGCTTGCGATAGGAATTTACTTTTTTGCCAAATCAAAGGGTACCGGCGAGAAGGATTATTTCCTTGGCGGCAGAAGTATGGGGCCTTGGGTTGCGGCAATGAGCGCACAGGCGTCCGATATGAGCGCGTGGCTTTTAATGGGTTTGCCGGGTAGTATTCTTGCCTTTGGTATGGGTAAGGCATGGATTGGTATTGGTCTTGCGATAGGAACAGCGCTTAATTGGATTTTGGTAGCGAAAAGGCTTCGTAAGTTTTCAAAGGCGGCAGGCGATTCCATAACGCTTCCGCAGTATCTTTCAAACAGGTTTTTAACGTCAAACCCGACGCTTCGTATTGTGTGCGCGGTTGTGTTTTTAATAAGCTTTACACTTTATGTTGCCTCCGCTTTCAGCGCCGGAACAAAAGTGTTTACCGCACTGTTTCCAAATCTTAATGCGGGAACGGCAATGTTTATTTTTGCTGCTATACTTATAGTTTATACCTTCCTCGGCGGCTTCAAAGCCGTTTGTTGGACGGACTTTTTCCAGGGAATATTGATGCTTGTGGCACTTCTTGCCGTTCCGATAGTTATTCTCTTTACAAAAGAGCTTGATTTTTCTGCTTTAAGCAATACTATAACCTCGGCGGACGGCACAAGTTATGCCTTTACTTCTAATTTGTTCAGCGCATCATGGAAGGATATTGTTTCGGGCTTTGGCTGGGGGCTCGGATATTTTGGTATGCCGCATATTCTTGTAAGGTTTATGTCAATTGAAAAGCCGAGTATGATTAAAAAATCGGCAACCGTTGCGATAATCTGGGTTATATTAAGCCTCGGCGCCTCTGTTGTTATAGCGTATCTCGGCAGAGTTATTGTTGGCGCGGAGCTTCTTGCGGCAGGACATCAGGAGCGTGTTTTCATAGAGCTTTCAAGGCTCATATTCCCCGGCTTTATTGCGGGAATACTTTTGGCGGCAATAATAGCGGCATCAATGTCAACTGCCGACTCACAGCTTCTTGTAGCTTCTTCGTCCTTTACAAGTGATATTTATAAGCCTGTTATAAAGAAAAATGCAGATGAAAAAGAGCTTCTTTGGATAGGCAGAATAGTTGTTATAATAGTTGCCGTTATAGCGTATTTTATAGCAAGCAATAAAGGTGAAGGCGCGCAGGCAATTATGAATCTTGTTGAAAATGCGTGGGGCTTGTTTGGCGCGGCGTTCGGTCCGGCTGTTATACTTTCGCTTTTCTGGAAACGGTTTACATATAAGGGCGCGGTTGCTGGTATAATTGCGGGCGCTGTTTGTGACCTTCTTTGGCTTAACCTTTTGGGTGGACTTGGCATATATGAGATTTTACCCGGTTTTGCCGTAAGCCTGATAGTTTGCATAATTGTTTCGCTTATTGATAAGGCTCCGTCCGAAGAAATTATTGCTTTGTATGAAAAGGCAACCGATAATTCGATTGATGACTAAAAATTAAAATAATAAAAAATGCCCAAAACACGTTTTGTGTTTCGGGTCAACCTGATGACAAAGTCATCAGGTTGAGCAGAGGTTGAGAAACGAAGGTATATTTCGTCCTTTAAATCTCGTCGGCGTACATAGGTACGGTAGAGGTTTAAAGGGCGGAAAGCAAGCAGCGGCGCGGTTTTGCAGAAAACCGCGCCGCTCACATACAACCAAGCGAAAAATCAAAAAATATTTTTGTTCCCCAAAGTAATAACTTCGCTTGCGTTAGACCGAGTTTGTCAGCACTCTGGCCCGAAACACGTTTTGTGTTTCGGGTGTTTTTTATCTGTTATAATACTTTCTGTCAAGTGAACGATATTGCAGCGCTTCGGCAATGTGGAGCGCCGAAATATCTTTTTTACCTTCAAGGTCGGCAATTGTTCTTGCAACCTTCACAATTCTGGTATATGCTCTTGCTGTAAGCCCCATACGGTTAAACGCTTCGGATAAAATGGAGCTTTCTCTATCGCCCAGCGGGCAATATTTTTCAATAAGCTTTGAGGTCAGCTGTGCATTACAGTTT
>CACZWA010000194.1 GCA_902784685.1 uncultured Ruminococcus sp. | reverse complement strand
GTAGAGGGCTCGTCGGAACAAAGTCCGCTATACTTCGTTTTTCTTTACAAGAAAAACTTTCGTCCGCTCCCTTGTTCCTCCTCTCCGCAAAAAATCTCGCTCGTTACGGCTATGCCCTTGTAAACGCAGGCATAACGCCTCCGCTTCGCTACCACTTTTTTGCGGTGCTGCGCTACCATAGGGAGTTTACCCTCTCAGTCTCACTGCGTTCGACAGCTCTCCCAAAGGGAGAGCCTATTACGCGGAGCCTCCCACTTTGGGGGAGGTGGCACGGCTTTGCCGTGACGGAGAGGGTGTGTAGTAGGCTGTAACACCTAAAATTTCACATTATTATCTTTGTATAAACTGCGTGAACAGCGTCTTACTTCTTGATGGGCGTCAGCCCGTCTGCGTCGTCATCCTTGTTCACGTAGCTTATACTTTGATACTAACGTAAACTTTTAGATGTTACAGCCTAGCCCGAAAAATGTTTGGATTAATCTTATCGTCTTAACTCTTTATGGGCGGATAATATCCGCCCCTACACCCGCATTTTCACATTACCCCGTAGGGGCGGCAATCTGCCGCCCGTCCCGCCTCATTTCATTGTCCCCGTAGGGGCGGACCTATGTGTCCGCCCGCCGAACAAATCAAAAAGTACAAGAAAAGTGGAAAAATATATAAAAATGTAAAAACAAGTAAAAAGATAGATTTAAAGCGACAAAACGCAACATTATGTGTTAAAAATTGCGAATATAAAGTATAAAATATACAAAAAAACAAATTAAATTTAGTGTAAAACATAGAAAAAAATAAAAAATGTTCAAAACTCTTGAATTTTACAAAAGTTTGTATTATAATAGTTACAGAAAACAAAAACAGGAGGAATACAAATGAGTAAAGTAAGAGTTTTAATCATTGATGACAATGAAAAGTTTTCCGCAGGGCTTAAAAGCGAACTTGAAAAAACAGGCAGATTTGATATAGTCGGCTGCGCGGTAAACGGCAAGGAGGGGCTTGAATATTTTTCAATGTATATGCCCGATGTAGTTGTGCTTGATATTATTATGCCGGTTATGGACGGCTTCGGTGTGCTTTCGCGTATATCGGGCAAGGCTTTTATTCTTGCCACGTCGGCATATGAAAGTGAAACGGCAATAAGAAAGGTTGCTTCAATGGGCGCGGATTATTTCCTTTCAAAAACAGTAACGTTCAGCGAAATCGCGGACAGAATATTGATGTTTACATCGGGTGATAAAACTGATAAATCACACGAGCTTGAAGATATTTTTAAAACCAAAGCAGAGGAGGATAAAGAAGCAAATATTGAAGCCATGGTAAGCAACATAATTAAGCTCGTCGGTGTTCCGGCGCATATTAAAGGATATCAATTCCTTCGTGAAGCAATAATCTGGACAATTGACGATATGGGTATAATAAACGCTGTAACAAAAGAGCTTTATCCGGGTATTGCGAAAAAATATGATACAACATCTTCAAGAGTTGAACGGGCAATACGTCACGCAATAGAGGTTGCCTGGGAACGTGGAGATATAGATACGATAAATAAGCTTTTCGGCTACACCGTTCATACAAGCAAGGGCAAGCCGACAAACAGCGAGTTTATTGCTATGATTGCCGACAGACTGCGTTTGCAGCTTAAAGGCAAAAATATGATTTCGGCTTAAAAAAGATTAAAATCCGTTACCGTACTCTTTTTAAAAAAGGGTACGGTATTTTTTGTATTAATATATGTCAATTTTTATTCTTTTTATAAAAGCCTTTATAAAGCCTATTTTTTAAAAAATAAAGAATTTATTCTGTAATTTGTTCTGTATTGACGTCTAATAAAAAATATGGTATAATAAAAAAAGCAATTAAAAATTCGGCGTTGCCGCAAAGTTGATTTTATTGTTTCATTGTTTCGCGGCACGTTGCGCCGCTGCATATATGGTATAAAAAAATAGTAATTGTAATATTTGCAAAAAAAGAAAGGATATGATATTTAATGGGAGAAATTTTTGCATTTGCGCTTTATTTTGTTGTTGTGCTTGCGATAGGAATTTACTTTTTTGCCAAATCA
>CACZWA010000193.1 GCA_902784685.1 uncultured Ruminococcus sp. | reverse complement strand
GGATTTTTCCGCAAGCTCCCTTGCCGCAAGCTGCCTTTCGTTTGTTGCTCCGCAAACGGTATTAAAAAAAGCAAGCTCATATTTATCCGCGGGAAAAACGCTTTTCAAAAAACTTTCGGCTTTATTCCAAAGAAGCTCACCGATTGTTGTCTGCGCAACCACGCAGATTTTTTCACCTGTTTTAAGTCCTGCGGGAATTTCTTCATCAAGCGGATCTAAAACATAGCAATTTCCGTTTGTCCAGCCTTTTATGCCCTGAACCTCGGGGTGATTTTCATCACCGACTATTACCGTAAAATACCCAAGATTGCTGTATTTTTCAACTATGCCGTGTATTTTCTTTACAAACGGGCAGGTAAGGTCAATAACCTCAAGCCCCCTGCTCTTAAAGCTTTCGATAGTTTCCCGCCCGACACCGTGGGTACGAATTATAACCTTGCCGCCCGTAATTTCTTCGGGACTGCCGACAGGCACAATATTATTTTCTTTAAGACGTTCAACCTCTCTGGGGTTATGTATAAGCTCCCCGTAGGAATTTATTACGCCCGTTGATGCCTGTCCGAGCTTTAAAGCAAGATTTACCGCGCGCTTAACGCCGAAACAAAAGCCCGCGGTGCTTGCGAGAGTTATTATAGCCATTTTAGCCTTCTAACCTTTCTGACGAACCTTTTATAATCCCGTAAAGGAAATTACTGATGGTTTGATTTTTTGTTTCAGGGTTTTCAGCCGCGTTTTTAAGCATTTCGCCTATTTCCTCCGGACTTACGGGTTTGCCGTAATAAACGTCCGTTCTGCCGAAAAGCTTATATTTTCCATCTATATAAACGGGTAAAATCGGTACATTCGATTTATATGCTATCATAGCCGCGCCGGGAAGGATTTTTTCGGGCAGAAACTCTTTGTTTCTTCTGCCTTCGGGAAAAATCATCATAGCGTCACCGCCTTTAAGGATAGACAGCGCCGTTCTTACCGCACCGATATCGGAAATGCTTCTGTCAATAGGGAAAGCGCCCAGCTTTTTTACAATAACATTAAGCAAGGGAACTTTAAAAAGCTCCTTTTTTGCCATAAACCTAAGCCGTCTTTTAATATTGCTTCCGACAAGCACAGCGTCGTTGTTGCTCAAATGATTGACGCATATCAAAAGCCCGCCGCTTTTCGGTACGTTTTCACGCCCGTATATGCGTGAACGAAAGAAAATTTTATAGTAAATGCGCACAACAGCGCAGCAAAACTCATACATTTTAAATATCCCCGATCTTTTCACGGATAATGTTAAAAACAAGCGCCTCCGACTCATCAAGAGTTTTACCCGTTGTATCCGCAAGCACAGCGTTTTCAGCCTTTACAAGCGGCGAATTTGCTCTTGTGGAATCGTTTTTATCGCGCTTTTTCATATCTTCAAGGACATCGTCAAAGCTTACCGTATCACCTTTTTCTATAAGTTCATCATAACGCCTTTTTGCCCTTTCCGTAACATCTGCCGTAAGAAAAACGGCAGCATCGGCGTCAGGCAGCACTTTTGTGGCAATATCTCTGCCGTCCATTATTACATTATGTTTTTCCGCGATTTTACGCTGATAATCGACAAGCATTTCTCTTACGCCGAGAAAACGCGAAACATTGGACGCCCCCATTGAAACCTCAGGCGTGCGTATGCTTTCGCTTACGTTTTCGCCGCAAAGATAAATTTGCTGCGTACCGCCTTCGTAAGCAATATCAATGCTGACATTTTTAAGCTGAGCCGTAACACCGGCTTCATCGTCGGTTGAAATACCGGCTCTTATACAGCTTAATGCGACAGCTCTGTACATGGCTCCCGTATCAACATAAATATAGCCGAGCTTTACGGCGAGCCTTTTCGCTATTGTGCTTTTGCCGGCGCCTGCCGGTCCGTCAATTGCAATTTTTTTCGTACTCACGCAGAAAAACTCCTTAACCCAAAAAAGAATAACAGTATATATATTATACAAAATTTTTCCGTAAAAAACAAGTGTTTTTACAAAAAAATTTTTAAAAAAATAATTTTTACATATTTTTCCATTTTTTGCATTTTGCAAAACACAAATTTTACCGAAAAA
>CACZWA010000192.1 GCA_902784685.1 uncultured Ruminococcus sp. | reverse complement strand
GACGCTGTAAGAGTAAAAGGTGTTTTCTACCCGTCAATCAAGACGGTAGAGCCGCTGCTTAACGATTACGGCTGTCTGCACTACAAAATCCCTGTTGTCCTCGGAGTGTCACAGCCCGCATACAGTGAAAGTGAGCTTGCAAGGCTCAAAGAGAAGGATAACCGCACTTTTGAATTTGAGGGCAAGAAATATACGGGTTATGAAGCAAAGCAAATGCAAAGGCAGATAGAAACCGCCATAAGGAAGCAAAAGGACCTGTCAACAATTGCAGGTGCGGCGGGTGATACAGACTTACAGCTTCAGGCGCAGGAAAAGCTGAATTTGCTTACAAGCAAATATGCTAAATTCTCAAAAGCCGCCGACCTTCCGACAAGAGTGGAAAGGCTTCGGGTTGAGGGCTTCAGAAGCGTGAAAATACCACCAAAACCGTTGACAAATGCGGAAAATAGTGGTATAATAAAAGTACAGGGTGGTAAAATAATGAATATAAACCATATAGACCGCCCTATTGAACAAAGAAATACTGCTAAAGGTAATCCAAACGCCATATTACAATTCAACAGACCGCTTAATAACAGGCAAAAAGCTATTTTAAACAGGTTGCCGGAGTACGACAGCAAGGTAACATTACCGAAGAAAAAGGTTAATATGAAAGATTTATCGGCATTAACAGCGGCTACGGGTGACGAGTTTGCTTTATTCACAAAGGGCAATGAAAGATTAATAATTCGAGGAAATTCAAACAGTGTTAATATTGATGTTGATAAGGCAATTGAATTAAGCAAACAAGGGTATAAATGGAGCGGACACACGCATCCGGGGATAAGCTATTTAAGCATGGAAATTTCTGACGGAGATTATGCTGTATGGGGATGCTTCAAACAGGATAGCGTATCTATATATAACTCAAAAGGTGATTACAGAATTTTTATGAAATAGGAGTATGTATTATGTGTATGAATGTAAAACAGTATCAAAGCGAAATAAAGCAGTATTGTATAAATAATAATCTCAGTTATGATAAAACCATGTCTGCTATAAAGGGCTGTGGGAACGACACTATTATTTTTCAAGTATCTGAGCAGAGGCTAAACAAAAAGGGAATGCTTGATGAAACCCCACTACCCACAGTTTTAATTATGCGCAAAAATAATAATCAGGTGGAATTTGAGCAAACAGAATATACTAAAAAATATTTATCGGTTTAACAATTTTATAAAACTAATAATTCAAGCACTTACTTTTCAGTAGGTGCTTTTATTATACCCAAAAATAAGTCCGCAATGACGTAAAACTAAGTGAGCAGGTCTAAGCAACAGACGTAAAACAGCGTAGCAAGAGAAAGGATAGTATGACAAGAGAGGAACTTAAAAAAATTGTAGAGGGTGTTACCGATGAGCAGCTTGACAAAATTCTCGGTATCAACGGAGCGGACATCAACAAGGCGAAAAACGGTGTTGACACCTTAAAGACCGAGCTTGAAAGCCTTAAAAAGGCGAAGGGCGAGCTTGAAACTAAGGTAAAAGACCTCACAGACAGCGCAAAGACGGCAGACGACTACAAAAAGGAGCTTGAGAAGCTGCAGAAGGAAGTCAAAGACAGGGCGGAGGCAGAGGAAAAAGCCAAAGCGGACGGTGAGCTTACCGCCGCCATTGAAAAATCCTTCGGGGATAAAAAATTCAGCTCCGATTACGTAAAGCGCGGCATAATTGCCGACATGAAAGCCGAAATTGCGAAGCCCGAAAACAAGGGCAAAGGGTATTCGGAAATTTTTGAAGCTCTGACAAAGGATAAGGAAGGGCTTTTCGAGAACCCGAACAAGCCCGCCGATATGGCAGGCATAGGAAAAGCGGAAATAAAAATAGACGAAACGGCAGCGAGGGCGGTAATGGGCTTACCACCCGCAAAAGATTAAAAAAGGAGAGATAAAAAATGTCAAATTCTATTACAAAATTCAAAAAGTACATTGACCTTCTTGACGAGGTCTATAAAAACTCGGCAAAAACCGCCGTTCTTGACGGCAGCAACGCGCTTGTTCAGATGGGCGCAAACGCAAACGAGATTGTCATTCCGAAAATTTCAATG
>CACZWA010000191.1 GCA_902784685.1 uncultured Ruminococcus sp. | reverse complement strand
GGAAAGCCGATTGAAGTTAAATATATTCTCGATATAAGAGATTTTCCGGGACACCCGGCAAGTGAGCTTTTTACTAAAAATTTTGACGATATTTTAAACGATAAAGAAATAAGCGTGGTTGCCGAGGTTATAGGCGGTGCAAAAATTGCTTACGATTTTACCAAAAAGCTTCTTGAGGCAGGCAAAAGCGTTGTAACCTCAAACAAAGAACTTGTTGCAACTCACGGTGCGGAGCTTCTTGATATTGCCGAAAAACACGGAGTGAGCTATCTTTTTGAAGCGAGCGTCGGCGGCGGTATTCCGATAATTCACCCTATTCACCATTGCCTTACAGCAAATGAAATAAGCGAAATTTTCGGCATATTAAACGGCACTACCAACTACATTTTAACGCAGATGATTAAAAGCGGCAAAAGCTTTGAAGAAGCGCTTTCAGCCGCACAAAAGCTCGGTTATGCCGAGCTAAACCCTTCTGCGGACGTTGACGGAATTGACGCATGCCGCAAAATAGCAATTCTTGCCGACCTTGCTTTCGGCAAAGAGCTTAACCCCGATAAAATTTATACCGAGGGAATATCGAACATTGAACTTTGCGATGTTGAATATGCTGAAAAGCTCGGCTGTGTTATAAAGCTTATAGGCTATTGCAGGCGTGACGGCGAGAAAATTTTTGCAAGAGTCTCCCCTATGCTTGTACCAAAAAGCTCGGCGCTTTCGGGTGTTGACGATGTTTTCAATGCAATTTTGGTTCGTGGAAACGCAATAGGCGACGCAATGTTCTACGGAAAAGGCGCAGGAAAGCTTCCTACCGCCAGCGCTGTTGTCGGAGATATTATAGATGCGGCGCAGGGTGCAAACAGACCTATAAAATGGCTTGATTTAGGTGACAGCTTTATGGAGGATATTGACGAAACCGCGTCTGTGTGGTTTATCAGAGCCTCCGCTAATGACAAAGATAAAATCAAAGAGCTTTTCGGTGATGTAGGCATAACCGAAATAAAAGACGGTGAACTTGCTTTCATAACGCCCTGCCTTAACGAAAAAGTGCTTAAAGAGAAGTCTGCCGCCATTCCCGGCTTTAAAAAGTATATAAGAGTGCTTGAATAAAATTGTATTATCATAGGGCCGCCTTTGTAAAAACAAACGGCGGCTTAAATTTTTGGAGGAAATATGAACGTAGATATATTTGATTTTGACCTTCCGCAGGAGCTTATTGCGCAAACTCCGATAAAAGAAAGAGACCATTCAAGGCTTCTTGTTATGGACAGAAAAAGCGGCAAGGTAGAGCATAAAATCTTTTCGGATATAAAAGAATATTTAAAACCCGGCGACTGCCTTGTACTTAACGACACAAAGGTTATCCCCGCAAGACTTTACGGCATAAAAGAAAACTCCGAGCGTGAAGTTGAGGTTCTTCTTTTAAAGCGAAACCCCGACGACGTTTGGGAATGTATAATGAAGCCTGCACGCAAAGTTAAAATAGGCGAATATATTATTTTCGGAGAAGGCGAGCTTAAAGGAAAGGTTATTTCCGTTGACGAAACAGGAAACCGAATGATAAAATTTGAGTATGACGGCATTTTTGAAGAAATTTTGGATAAACTCGGTGAAATGCCTCTGCCGCCTTACATAACAGAAAAACTAAAAGAAAAAGACCGTTATCAAACGGTTTACGCAAAGTACGAAGGCTCTGCCGCCGCTCCTACGGCAGGTCTGCATTTTACAAAAGAACTGCTCGGTGAACTTGAAGCAAGCGGCATTGATATTGCTTACCTAACGCTTCATGTTGGGCTCGGCACTTTCCGTCCGGTAAAAGCAGAAACGGTTGAGGAGCATGTTATGCACTCGGAGCATTATATTGTCAGCAGCGAAGCCGCCGAGAAAATAAACAAGGCAAAAGCCTGCGGCGGAAGGGTGATTGCCGTCGGCACAACCAGCACAAGAACGCTTGAAACAGTCGGCATGAAGGACGGAATTATACGCCCATGCAGCGGTGACACAAGCATTTTCATCTATCCCGGAAAGGAATTTAAAGTCATTGACGGACTTATCACTAATTTTCACTTGCCAAAATCCACGCTTATTATGCTC
>CACZWA010000190.1 GCA_902784685.1 uncultured Ruminococcus sp. | reverse complement strand
GCCCAATCTGCCGTCATAAAATCGGTGGTTGTAACGCCACGGAGCGCAAGCGTATAATCATATGTTCTGCCATCGCCCATAACTCCGACGCTTCTCATATCCGTAAGCACGGCAAAATACTGGTTTATCTCCCTATCAAGCCCTGCTTTTGCAATTTCCTCTCTGAAAATTGCATCGGCATTTTGAAGAATATCAATTTTTTCGGCGGTTATATCGCCTATAATTCTTACCGCAAGTCCGGGTCCCGGAAACGGCTGACGGAAAACAAGAAAATCAGGTATGCCGAGTTTTAGCCCCACACGGCGCACCTCGTCTTTAAACAAGCTTCGCAGCGGCTCGATTATTTCTTCAAAATTTACATAATCGGGCAGTCCTCCAACGTTATGATGGCTTTTTATAACTGCGGCATCGCCGCTTCCGCTTTCAACAACATCGGGGTATATCGTTCCTTGAACAAGGTAGTCGACCTTGCCGATTTTCCTTGCTTCCTCCTCAAATACCCGTATAAACTCCTCGCCTATTATCTTTCTCTTTGTTTCGGGGTCGGAAACGCCCGAAAGCTTCTTTAAAAACCTATCCTTTGCGTTTACTCTTATTATATTAAGGTCAAACTGCTCGCCAAACACTTTTTCAACCTGGTCTCCCTCGTCTTTGCGGAGCAGTCCGTGGTCCACGAAAATACAGGTTAAGTTTTTGCCTATTGCCTTATGTACAAGCATTGCGGCAACAGACGAATCAACGCCGCCCGAAAGCGCCAGCAGCGCCTTTTTGTCGCCTATCTTTTCACGCAGCTTTTTAACGGTTTCGTCGGTGAAAGATGACATCTGCCAATCGCCCTTGCAACCGCAGATTTTTTTAAGAAAATTATCAAGTATGGCGTTGCCCTGCACCGTATGGTTTACCTCAGGGTGGAACTGTACCGCATAAATTTTCTTTTCGGCATTTTCAAAAGCCGCCGCAGGACAAGCCGAGGTTGTTGCCGTAACTCTGAACCCTTTCGGCAATTTTGAAACATAGTCCGTATGGCTCATCCAGCAAACGCTGTTTTTATCAAGACCGTCAAAAAGAAGGCTTGAAGTATCGAAATCTATATCGGTTGCGCCGTATTCACGCATGGCGGCAGGGCTAACCTCGCCTCCGCCAAGGTATGCAACAAGCTGACTGCCGTAGCATATTCCGAGAATCGGCACTCCAAGCTCCAAAATACTTTTATCGTAAAGGGGTGAGCCTTCCGCATAAACGCTGTTCGGTCCGCCCGTAAAAATTATTCCTTTCGGCTTTTTTGCCGCAAGCTCCTCTATGGGCGTTTTATAGGGCAGTACTTCGCAGTAAACATTAAGATCTCTTACCCTTCTGGCAATCAAAAGGTTGTACTGACCGCCGAAATCAAGTACAATAACACGCTCGTTTTGCATTTTAATCTCCATTCCGCCGCTCCGCATCGGCACAAATAGTAATTAAAAATTCTCTTATCTGCGGAGCAGAGGAATGATAAGAGATTAATTTGCCCATGTGCGTTTCCGAACAGACGTGAGGAAATTCGCACGGGCTTGTATATTCCACCGGAGGCTAACGTGAAATGAACTTTCACGTTACCGCACCTTTCCAAGTGTTTTTTTTATTTTATACCACAAGGCAAAAAAAGTCAATATACGAAATTAACTAAATTCATATGCCAAGAAAAAAAATTTTTGATAGCCTTACCAATGACAATTAAAGCAAGTTTAAAAACATAATGATATAAAAAGGTCTGCTTTTGCGGAAAGTTGTAAAATAAAATGACCAAAATAGTTGAACCATATTGAAACCAATGGTATAATGTTAAGTGACAAAACAAAACAGAACCGGAGGTTACAATGTGGCTCACTTAGATTATACCACAAAAAATGTAAAAGGTAAACACCTAAATTACGAAAAAAGAATAAAAATTGAAGCATTAAGCAAAGCCGGGCTGAAATCCGAAGCCATAGCTGCACAAATAGGGTGTTCAGGGCGAACTGTGCGCAGAGAATTATCTAAAGGAAGAACTGAATTGTTGAATAGTGATTACACTACAAGAATAGAGTACAGTGCAGATATAGGTCAACAAAAGCATGATTAT
>CACZWA010000189.1 GCA_902784685.1 uncultured Ruminococcus sp. | reverse complement strand
TTTTAATACATTTTTTCAATGGCTTATAAATAATTCCCGTTCGCAGGATTATCAAGAATCGTTCCGTTTTCGGCAAAACGTGAACCATGACATGGACAATCCCACGAATGTTCTACACAGTTCCATTTAAGAGCACAGCCGAGATGGGGACATCTTTTTTTGGAGATCGTTAAAAGGTTTTTGACGGCTTCATATCCGTTCACAAAAAGCTGAGGTTTGATGATACTTCTCGATGGATTAAAAATATCGGCATAATCACGAGATTTTCCTGCGATCATATCACTAAGAATCATCGCCGAAACCATTGCTCCCGTTATTCCCCACTTGTTGAATCCGCTCGCAACATAAAAATCTGCTGTGCTTCTTGAATATGAACCGACATAGGGTATTTCATCAAGGCTCATACAGTCCTGTGCTGCCCAGAAGTATCTCTCTTTTGCATTGGGATAATGCTTCTTTGCAAACGCTCGGAGTTCAGTCCAGTTACCTCCGATTTTACCTGTGCGTTCTCCGCCGCTTCCAATGAACAGAAGATTATTATAGTTTCGGAAAGACATACCTGTCCTGCTTTCGTCCACATACATTCCGTTAATGTTCTGCGCATTTTCAAGAGCGATCATATAAGAACGATGTTGATACAGCTTCAGAAAATAGCTGCCGTGCTTGTTAATGAACGGGAAGTGTGTCGCCGCAATAACCTTATCCGCACAGATCTTTCCGTGATTTGTAACTGCGGTATTGCCGATCATCTCTTTTACAAATGTGTTTTCATATATATTCAGTCCTTTTGAAATTGCTGATAAAAATTTCAAGGGGTGAAACTGTGCCTGATTTAAAAATCTAACTGCACCTACCGATTCTACGGGAATAGAAATACTATCGTATAAATCAGCTTTATAGCCTATTCTTTGCAAAGCTGTCATTTCGTTTTCAAGCTTTTTCCTATCATCGACCGAATACACATAACTGTCTTTAATTTCATAGTCACAGTCTATGTTTTTACATAGCTCGGCATATTTATTGAATGCTTCCGTATTGGCAGCAAGATACTTTTGGGCAGTTTCAGTTCCATAGCTTTTTACTATTTTTTGATAAACCAAACCATGCTGAACGGTTATTTTTGCTGTAGTGTTTTGAGTTGTCCCCGAACAGATTCTTCCTTTTTCAACAAGTACATAGTCGACTCCGTTCTGCTGCAAAAAATAAGCAGTAAGAATACCTGCGATACCACCGCCTATTATAAGCACATCTGTTTTTATATCGTCATTTTGTGACGGAAATTGGGGAAGTTTTACTGTTTCACTCCATACTGATCTCATAATTGATTCACTTGACATATCATCACCGATATTATGGTGCGTAGTATCAGAATTTTTATACTATCGAAGCAGGAATATTTTTCTCTGTTATAAGGAAACATAACTACAACAGAAGAAAAAAGAAAGCTGTGATATTATGCGTGAATATTTCTGCGGTTGGTACTTTAAATGTCAATCAAACAAGCATACACTTGCTGTGATACCTGCTTTTCATAGATCTAAAAACAAGCGATCATGCTCGATACAGATCATTACAGATACGTGTGCTTGGAATGTCGATTTTCCTTACGAAGACTATTGTCAACAAACTGGCAGATTTGATATTTCCATCAAGAACAACCATTTTAGCAACAAGGGCATAAGTCTGTTTATAAACACCCCTTCCCTATCAGTTTCAGGTGCACTATCTTTTGGAGAATTCACGCCCATTCGATACGATATAATGGGACCGTTTTGTTATGTTCCGTTTATGGAATGCCGACACAGTGTTGTGAGTATGAAACATACTGTAGCCGGAAGCTTGAATATAAACGGAAAAGCCTACAGCTTTGACAACGCTGCAGGCTATATTGAAGGCGATCGTGGATATTCTTTCCCCAAGCGATATATCTGGACGCAATGTATTTTTGAAAATGGGTCGCTTATGCTAAGCGTGGCAGACATACCCTTCGGACTTTTTTCTTTTACAGGCATTATCGGTATTATTCATGTAAAATCGAAAAAGGTGAAATAATCATCAAACAGGGAGATATGGCGTTATCGGTTCATCTGTTGAAACAGAATTCTCATCCGCTTCTTGCTCCTGTGAGTGGTGCTATGAACAGAACTATTCATGAAAGTGCATCGTGCCGAGTGCTATATTCGTTTCAGAAAAAAGGTCAGACAATTATTGAATTTGAAACAGCTAATGCGTCATTTGAGTATGAGTATCCGTATTAATGGCACTTGAACAACACTTATATTTAAGCTCGGTTTCGCACGCTATGCAACAAGCAAATATCAGTATTAATCAAAATTTCAGCAAGCCGTTATTATCAAACTGAAAATCCGGTCCCCAAGCGACTTCCCAATAGTATCCATCCAAATCGGAAAAGTAGGCGTGGTATCCTCCCCAAAACACATTATGAGGTTCTTTTACGATCGTTCCGCCTGCCTGTTTTACCAATTCAATTACCTTATCAACGTCTTCCTTCCGGTCAACATTGTACGTCAAGGTAATACCGCCAAAGCCGTGTCCCTGCGGTGGATTCTTCTCGCTGATGTCCTTTGCCAATAAATCCAAAGGATACAATTCAAATTTTGTACCGGGAGTATTAAAAAAACATACTGCCGGATTATTCTCCGTGCATTCTGTCTGAAAGCCTAAACCATCACGGTAAAACCTGATTGCTTTCTCCATACTTCTAACGCCTAAACATATACAAGTTATCTTATTCATACATTTCCTCCTTAGATTGTAATAAGAATATTTTAGCAAACCTAAGAGCTTATGTATTGTAAAAATGCGACAAATTAAAAATCTCTTTGCGAGCTTCCGAGAGAGTTAGCCCATGATATTTCTTAAACTCTTTTAATAGATGCGGCTGATCGTAATAGCCAAATTTATCAACACTATCGAGGACGTTAAAATCTTTCTTAACGGCGTCCTGCCAAAGT
>CACZWA010000188.1 GCA_902784685.1 uncultured Ruminococcus sp. | reverse complement strand
CTTACCCCACGCCATACAGAACGTATGTTGACGGCGGCAAGCTCCTGCGTATGCTGTTTGAAATCAAGCAGGTCAAGCCCTATTCGCAGCAGTCTAATTCAAGCGAGAACGCGGAGCAATTCGACAAGGTGCAGCAGTTCCTCGATTGGATTAACGAACAGGGCGAAAACGGAAACTACCCTCAGTTTGAGGGCGCAACGGTGGTGGGAATGGAATGTACGTCAGATATGCCGCTTATAAACGGCGTAAACCAAAATGCGGCGCTATATTCTTTTCCATTTGAAATTTATTACAAGGAGGAATTTTAAAAATGTTAAAAAAGAGAAGTGACAAGGTTGCCTTTTACGGAGTGCCGGGAGACAATAACAGCGTAACTTATACCAGAATGAAAGGCTTTACGGAGCTTTCTACCTCAAAAAATGCAGGTGAGTATTCAAGACAGTATGTTGACGAGGACACAGAGAGAACAGACGTAGTTAAATACTCCCCGAAAACGTCTTTTGCGTTTGATGAGTACACCGATGACGATGTTCTCGCTGATATTGTTGAGATAATTGACGGCGAGAAGCTCGGCACGGACGCACAGCGCGAAATCATACAGGTTGATTTTTCAAAGACCGTGACGGGCGGATATGCCGCAAGCAAGGTTACTGTTACCGTAATAGGCGATACCGAAGGCGACAGCACGGACGCTTACACATATAGCGGAACGTTTGCGAGAATCGATTCGCCCGTATCAGGTGTTGCGGCCATAGCAACTCCCGCAAGCGGAGGTACAAAAAAGAACGCTGAAACAATCACCTTTACCGCCTCGGGGGAATAACAGAGCCGCAGCTGTCGGCGGCAAGGCTTATGAGAATGAATAAGGCAGCACTTCTTGATATGGCAGACGGTCTTGACGTATCGGAAGAAAACACGAAAGCCGAAATAATCGAACAGATTTTAGGGGCGGAATAACCGCCCTTATTATCGTAAGAAAGGATTTTAAAAATGAAAAAAACAGTAGATTACAGAGAAAAACATCACTTTTTAAGCGTTGACGGTGTGGATTACGAAATCCCACAGAGGACGCCGACAATCGAGGAGCAATTAAAGGACCACGACGCAAAGCTTGACGATATGACGGAATATGAGGCAAATATGAGCCTCCTTAATATATTTTTCGGGGATAAAGCGTCTGAAATGTTCCCGGAAGATAAAGAAATCAATCTCGACAAGCTTAATATGTGTGTTCAGTACGCAAAAGCGCTTTATTTCGCCGATTATTACGCGCAGAAGGACGAGGAACACAAAGAGGAATTTAAGAGAGCAGAGCCGTACATAAACAAGGCAAACGACATGTTAAGGCTCGCAAACGAACTGAAATGAATATTTTGAAAGAACTTCCCGAAAGTCTTAACATTGACGGCAGGGATTATAACATAAACACAGATTTTAAAGTATGGCTGGAAGTTGCGGAGAAGCTGTCCGAAAAAGACGTTTTCGGTGTTTTCAGCCTTGTTTTTAATGAGCTTCCCGACAATATGTATTCGGCGTTTACCGCGGTTATGGATTTTTACACGGGCGGCGAGAAATCGAAGGGCAAAAAAGGGAAAGCTGTATTTGATTTTGTGTTTGACGCGGAGCTTATATATGCCGCGTTCTGGCAGCAGTACAGAATTAATCTTAATGCCGTAAAGCTTCATTGGTGGGAATTTAAAGCGCTTTTTACGGGGCTTACGGCAGATACAAGGTTTGTTACCGTTATGGGTTACAGGCAGACGGATTTAAACTCAATAAAAGACAAAAAAGAAAGAAAATTCTACCGCGATATGAAAAGACTTTATAAATTGCCCGACAGACGAAGCGAGGAAGAAAAAGAAGCAGATTTCAACGACGCTTTATCGGGACTTATTATGTAAGGAGGTGTAACTATGGCAAGCGACGGACACGTTGTTGTTAAAATAGACGGCGATGACAGCGGTTACAAAAAATCAATTGAAAGCATTGGCGATGTCACTAAAAAAGCCGCAGGAATAGCGGTTAAAGGCGTTGCGGCAGCGGCTTCGGGCATAGCTGCGCTTACCGGTATGGCTATTAAAAACTACGCTGAATATGAACAGCTTGTCGGCGGCGTGGAAACG
>CACZWA010000187.1 GCA_902784685.1 uncultured Ruminococcus sp. | reverse complement strand
CGCCGCAAGAGAAAATTATAAGCGTTGCGGGAACGACAATATTTGTGAATTTTGTTACCTTGTCAAGAATATCGGATACAAATTTTGTTGTTTTGTCATCACCCGACATACCGTAAAGCGCGAGAGCGTCGCCGATATTGCTTTTCATAATTTTTAACATATCTCTCGATGCGTCTTCAAACATATTTGAGCCGTTTTCAAGATAATATGAACGGTAAAGCCATACCCACTTCGCAATAAAGCATATCCCGCCCGAAACCGTAAGCACGCTGAGTGTCAGCCTTTTTCTGAAGCCTATTCCTATAATCGCACCGGGCAAAAGCCCGCCGAGAAGGAAAGAAATGCTGCACACACTGCCGCTTTTGCAGCATATTCCGAGCGCAATTGCCGAGGCTATAAGCGGCTGGATATAATATCCTTCCGCAATTGCCGACGCTATGCACACACCGGTCACAAGGAATATAAGCGAAAAACTGCTTTCGGCATAAATCACGCCCGATAATAGTATAAGAAGTGAATAAAAGAAAAATTTTCTTCTCAAAACGGATTTGCCTCCTTTAAAGCTTCGTAACAACAGAGGATATAATGTTTTTTCTGCCGAATTTGTCAAAATCCACACTCAAAACCGTCATATCACCGCTTACAGTGACGGAATTAACCGTTCCGTCGCCAAACTTTTTGTGAGAAACGCGGTCACCTTTATTAAATGTTATACCGCCGTTGTTTTCACGCTGAACAAAGGTTTTAAGCGACTGTGCTTTTGAAAAATCGGGCTTTGACGGGTTTTCGGAATATGAAGCGGCAAATTTAGAAAATGATACACCGCTTGCGCGTTCAAGCTTTTCTATATCCGAATCAAAAGCGTCGTTTATAGGCTCGCTTATATCGTTAAGCAGATTTTCGGGTATTTCTTTTATAAACCTTGAAATTGGATTGTAGCTTGTTTTTCCGTATGTCATACGCCTGCCCGCGCAGGTAAGAAAAAGCTTTTCCTTTGCTCTTGTAACCGCGACATAGCAAAGACGGCGTTCTTCCTCAATTTCTTTTTCGTCTTCAACATATCCTCTTATTGAAGGGAAAAGAGTTTCCTCAAGACCGACAACGAACACAACGGGAAATTCAAGTCCTTTGCTCGTGTGCGCGGTCATAAGCGTAACGCCCGCGTCATCTTCCATTTCATCAATGCCGGAAACAAGAGCTATTCTTTCAAGGAAGTCGTTAAGGGTATATGGCTCGTCACCGTTTTGCGCCTCAAGTTCCGCTGCCATATTCATAAGCTCGCCGATATTTTCAAGCCTTGAAGCACATATATCCTCGCCTTCTTTCATATACTCCGATTTCAGGTCGGCAGTTTCCGAAATATATTTAATAAGCTCCGAAACAGGGTTTTCGGCGGCAAAGCTCAAAAAGCCTTGGATAAGCTTTGCAAAAGCCGTAAGACCTGTCCTCGCGCGTTTAATGCTTTCATAATTTTCACAATTTTTAATAATATCAAAACAGCTTTTTCCTGTTTGCACAGAAAGGTTTTCAATCATATCAACGGTAGTTTGCCCGATACCTCTTTTGGGCAAATTTATAATACGGCGGAGGCTTATGACATCACTCGGATTTAAAAGAATCCGCATATAAGCAAGCATATCTTTAATTTCCTGTCTTTCATAAAACCGAAGGCTTCCGACAATTTTATAAGGAATCCCAAGCCGCATAAGACATTCTTCAAAAATACGCGACTGAGCGTTTGTACGGTAAAGAACGGTAAAATCCGAGTATTTTCTGTCGTCCTCACGCGCCAGGCGTTCAATGGTTTCCGCAACGTAATAACCTTCCGCAAAGTCGCTCTCACAGCGGTTATAAGTAACCTTTTCGCCGCCGAAGCGGTTTGCCCGAAGCTCTTTGTCAAAGCGGTATTTGTTGTTTTTGATTATGCTGTTGGCAACCTCAATAATGCTGTCAAAGCTGCGGTAATTGCGGTTGATTGTAAGGCATCTCGCGGTTTTGCTGAGATTCATTATATGGTCAATGTTCGCTCCGCGCCAGCCGTAAATTGACTGGTCGTCGTCACCGACAGCGCAAAGGTTTCTGCAATCCTGCGAAATAATATCGACAAATTCATATTGAGCATCGTTGGTA
>CACZWA010000186.1 GCA_902784685.1 uncultured Ruminococcus sp. | reverse complement strand
AGTAATTACCCACCTGCAAACGCAGGTTTGAGTGTGGCGGACTGGCGGTACGGCGGGATATTTTTAAAAACAACGGGCTGTGGTAATATTTTATCACAGCCCGTTTTGAATAATAAAGAGAAAACAGTACATATCAAACAATCCGTTTCAATTTTTTTTCATTTCTGTAATATGTTTCCAATACCTTTTTGGCATATGCTGTCTTTGGAGCTTCGGATTTATACGTTCTTTTATTGCCATCGCGTCAAAATATTCTTTCCACATTTCTCTGAAATCATCATCGTTTACGGCAAACTCAAAATCTTCGGGCAGTTCTGTGATTACAAAGCTTCCGTTTTTGCTGCATATCGCAAGACCTCGTCTGATGTCATGAATTACAAAACTGTGTGAGCGCATACGGCTTGCGAAATGGTGCGCAATGAGAGGGAGTATATTGTGGTCGGGTTCGATGCGGGATATATAAAGTCCCTCACGGGCTTTGTCAAAGCGTATAAGTCCGCGCAGCTTATCAACCTCTGTCATAACTTTATCGCGCAGAGAAAGCGCCTCTTTGACTTCTGGCACATAACGCAGCGCTCTGCTGCCCTTGCCGTTTTTAAAGCAAAAGCGCAGATATTTAAGTGCCGCCGTACCGCAGGAAAGCGTATCGGAAAGATATATGAGGTATAAATCACTTAAAATAAGCCTTGAAAGCTTGTTTTGTACGCCGCTTTGCAGCCTTTCCGATTTTCTTTCGTCAGTTCTTACAATTGTTCTTTCAAGTAGTGGCGGTACATCATGAAAACGTGAGTATATCATAGCTTCCGTATCGTTATATGCCGTAAAAACGGCGCTGCAAAAGCCTTCAAAGGAGCCGTCGTAAATATATATCATTTTAAATTCATATCTTTTCATAAAAATTTTATTTTACACAGTCAAAAAGCGAGAGCTGATTTGCATTTTGTACATTCTGCGGCAGTTTATCCGCAAGAAGCGGTGCAAGCGCCGAAACGGAGCTGTTTATATAAAACAGGTTTTCGTTATAATCGGCGGCGGTTATAAAATATTTTGCTCTTTTTAAAACAATCCCCATTTTTTTAAGATTATCAAAGGTAAGGCGGGTAAAGCGTCTTGCGGCAACAATACGTTTAGCGCCTATGACGCCTATGCCGGGTACCCGGAGCAGCATTTCGTAATCGGCACGGTTTACATCAACGGGGTATTTGTCGATATGTGAAAGCGCGTAGGTGCATTTTGGGTCAAGCGTATTGCTGAAATTCGGCATACGCTCATTTAAAAGCTCATCTGCCCTGAAACCGTAAAAGCGTAAGAGCCAATCCGCCTGATAAAGCCTGTGTTCACGCAGAAGCGGAACAGCGCTTGTTTTTGCGGGAAGCATAGGGTGTGTTCCGAGGGGAACATATGCCGAAAAATATACCCTTTTAAGCTTAAAGTTATCATAAAGCCCCTGGGTAAGCCGCATAATTTGAAGGTCGTTTTCTTTATCCGCGCCTATTATCATTTGAGTTGTTTGTCCGGCAGGGGCAAAACGTGGGGCTGATTTATATTTTTTTCGCTCTTCAAGAGCATTTGCGGCGCCGTTTGTAATTTGGCGCATAGGTAAAAGAATGGCTTTTTTTGTTTTTTGCGGAGCAAATGTTTTAAGCGACTTCTCTGTGGGAAGCTCAATATTCACGCTTATTCTGTCGGCAAGTGTACCGATTTGGGAAATAAGCGCATCACTTGCGCCGGGAATAACTTTTACGTGGATATAGCCGTAAAATTTATATGAATAACGTAAAAGCCGCAAGGTTTTGATTAGCAGCTCCATTGTGTAATCAGGATTTTTCACAACGGCGGAGCTTAAAAAAAGCCCTTCAATATAGTTGCGTCTGTAAAACTCTATTGTGAGATTTGCAATTTCTTCGGGCGAAAACGAAGCACGGGGGACATCGTTTGAAACGCGGTTAAGGCAGTAAGCGCAGTCGTATGCGCAGCAATTGCTCATAAGTATTTTAAGCAGCGAAATACACCTTCCGTCAGCCGTCCATGTATGACAAATGCCGGACGGGTGGGAGCTGCCTATACCGTCTTTTTTGTTTGAAAATGTTCCTTTCGTGCCGCTTGACGAGCAGGATACGTCATATTTGGCG
>CACZWA010000185.1 GCA_902784685.1 uncultured Ruminococcus sp. | reverse complement strand
AATAAACCGCCCCAATCGTGAGGTGTTCTTACGTTTGTTTTTTTCACAACAAACCTATCCCCCAACCCTCTGACCGAACGGTCAAAGCCCTGAGAATGGTTTAAGTTTTGCCCTCTGCCACCATGAATTGAAGAATAGACCGGTCCAATTGCATCAATCATGATAAAATTCCTTATATTGAATGTAATACAGTGTTAGTTTCTGTCAATAGCGTTGTTTACTAATCTGAAAATACCACCCATCAATAGGAATATGCCTGCAACTTTTGGGGCATTTTTGAACATTTGTTTAACCGGAATTGTTTCCACGTTCTTGCTGAATTTAGCGACAACGTTTGTTCCGATGTCCCAAATCGCACTGAATGCAGCGCCTGTGATGACATTTTTGGCAGCCCATACTCCGAAAGAGTCTTCTCTGGGATATTGAACCGCAACGAAAGTTCTACCGCCGTTGAAGTTATTACCTCTGCCAGTATTTCTCGTGTTAAATGCGCTGTGGGATGCAGTTTGCATACTAATTGCTTGTGTCTTCATTTTTTCACCTACCTGCGAAACCCCTCGGGAATCGCTAAATTTTTCATTCATTCATCTTCTTAACAGAGTATTATATCAGTGTCATTAAAAAAAAGCAAGTACTTTTTTTAAAGTATTTTTAATAAATTCTTTTTTTAATATAACCTGTTTAAAAACATCTGTTGTTATTGGATTTTAGTCTAATTTAAGGCAAAACAAAATTCCACACATGACGGATTTTTATATTTTTGATTTCGATTATTTTTTGGATTGTTATTATTATTTTATGGAGGAAACCATGCCAAATTTTAGTCATCCTTTTTGTGGAAATAAGTGCGATAGAGTTTTAAGTGAAAATGAGTTGATAAGAGCAATTAGGTTTTCTGTTGCGAGTGAATTTGAGGCAATACAATTATATGAACAACTTTCTGAAAGTATTTCAAATAAGACTGCCAAGGCAATTCTTCTCGATATTGCCGAAGAAGAAAAAGAGCATGTGGGCGAATTTTTAAAACTTCTTGAAATCCTTAATCCGAATGAGATGGTAGCGTATGAAGATGGGAGAAGTGAAGTTGAAGAAAAATTTTTATAAAATAAAAGCCCGAAAATTTTTCGGGCTTGTAACATTGTAACAAATTACTCTCTCTCTAATTTTATCTGAGGTTAAGTTCTTTTATGGTATCAGTATTGTTGAAAACTACTTTTCTGACGTTTTTGCGGTTTGCCGGAATGCGTTTTGCCCCTGTTCCTTGTGCAATAAGCCCGCCTTTTCTTTCGAAAGATACTTTTAGTATTTGATTTTCTTCATCCGCAATGTGAATTGTTGCTTTAAATTCTTTGCGGCTGCGTTTTTTAACAATAAAAGCAAATATTGCAAGCGGTATCAGCAAAAATATTCCCCAGAAAACATTGGAAGATTTTTTAATTCCGCCCAAAAGGTTTATACTGCTTTTATCTGCATTTTTTCCGCTTATTTCAATAACTGTTCCGCCAAAGACTGGTTTAATAATTACGTGTTCAAGATTTGAGGCATTTGTGTATTTTGTGGAAATCTCATTTGATGGTGTTATATTCTTGATTTTTATAATAATTCTGTTTTCTGATATCTGCTTTATATTATATTGTGCAGGCTTTTTGTTACCCAATATTATATTGTATCCGCCATTATGTGCATCAGAAACGGTAACGCTTTCAAGAATTTCATTTGCATAAACACCGGAAGCCTGAAGTATCATGGCTATAAATATAAAGACAGAGCATAAAAAACTTAGTAATTTGTTCATTGTTACATACCTACTCCCTATACATTTTCAGCATAAAGTATGATGCATTTTTTTGCCCTTGCCGAGGGAGTCAGGGATGCGTACCTGGCGAAGGGTGTGGTGCCGGTCCTCCTGTATATGGATCTGAGCGGCATGAAGTTCTTCAATTCGAAGTATGGGTTTACAGAGGGAGACCGTCTGCTGCGTGCGTTCTCAAAGCTGCTCTCTGACACGTTTCGGCCTGAAAACTGCTGCCGCATCGCCGCGGACCATTTTGCGGCCATCACGACAGAGGAGGGACTTGAGGAACGTCTGAATGCGTTCCTTGAGGCGAATGAACGGCTGAATGACGGGAATTCGCTGCCGGTCC
>CACZWA010000184.1 GCA_902784685.1 uncultured Ruminococcus sp. | reverse complement strand
AGGGGTCACCATATTTTAAATATGGGCGCATAGCTCAGCTGGGAGAGCATCTGCCTTACAAGCAGAGGGTCATAGGTTCGAGCCCTATTGTGCCCACCAGAAAAAACGACTTGCACAGGCAAGTCGTTTTTTCAGCTGAAATCCGGCTTTGTCGGGTTGAATCGGACGGATTTAATTTCATCAAAGCCGATGATGTCGATTCTGTCGCTTGTTTTAGGTATATAGTAAAGCTTTAAAACAGCAGGCAAATAAACATATATTTGTGTTGACATGAGAAATATGTAGTGGTATAATTTATATATGAAAGACAGATGAGTGTGTCGATAAAAGCTTTTAATGCAAATCAGAATAAAAACGGAGTGTAAATTTTACGCTGCCAAAGTAAGGAGGAAACTTTTTTATGAAAGTGAAACGATTATTAGCAACTTTACTTTTTGTATCAATGATAAACGTGTCTTACGCGGCGGAGCCGCCGAAGCTTCGCCTTAACAATTATGTTGTTGATTTCGGGGACGATCAGAGTGCCGCAATGATTGACGGTAACTACTTTATACCTGTCAGAAGGGTTGCCGAGCTTTGCCATTTTGATGTGGACTGGAGGGACGGGTTTGCCGTAGTTGCAAAAGGCGGTACAGAATATAAAATTTCCGCAAATACTGATGTGGCATATAAAAACAATGAAGAAGAAAAGCTTTCAAACAAGGCTTGTATTTTAAATAACAGAATGCTTATTGCAGAAAATGACGCTAAAAGCATATTTGGACTGTATGATGATATTGACTGTTATGAGGGAGAGAAGGCGCTTCATCAGAATTTTAAGTATGACGATGCCGGCTTTTATAATCTCAATACAACCTTTATAGGTGACGCAAAAACCGGGAGAGGTTTTAGCTGGGAAGCAGAGCTAGGCTATGACGATATGATTTTGCAATATAAAAAGACTGATGAGGCAGATGATAAACTTATTGATGTAGCTCCTTACCGTGAAAAGGTTGCTGTTGCATGGGCAAATAACAAGACTTATGAAGAAGTTCCAAAGCAGGTTTACGATGCGGGTGACTACCGCTTTGACTTTGCAACAATGTATGATTACAAATATTTTTATAAAGCGGAACTTAAAGACCTGATACCCGGAACATCATATTCGTACAGAATCGGAAGCAAGTCAAAAAATGATTTTGGTGAATTTTATACATTTGTTACCGAATCGGCTGAAACGGCCCCGTTTTCATTGATTGCCGTTACCGACCCGCAGGGAAGAACGCCCGAAGAATATAATTATTATACAAAAACATTGGAAAAGGCGCTTGAAGAATGCAACAATCCCGCATTTATACTTAACTGCGGTGATTTTACAGATAATGCGTATTATGATGATTGGTGGAGATATTTCTTTGAGAGCGCAAGAGGAATATGTGAAAGCATACCGCTTATGACAGCGGTAGGCAATCATGATGTACGTGGAGAGAGCGTAAAATTTTACAATTATCATTTTAACAATCCGCAAAACGCAAAAGGGCTTGCGGTCGGCTATACGCCGAGCGAAACGGCAAGCAAGACCTTGGCGGCATGTATAAGGAATATTGACAATACCGTTTATTCTTTCGATTACGGAAACGCTCATTTTGCCGTTGTTAATACCGGCAGTGATTCCGGAGACGCAACCGAGCTTTTGAATCTTCAAAAAAAGTGGCTGAGAGATGACCTTAAAAACAGTGATAAAAAATGGAAGGTGCTTGTAACACACAGAGGCGTTTATGTGGAAAAAATCAGAAAAAATGCCGATAACGCAAACCGCGCTTTTTTAGATATAATAGACGAGTGCGGCGTTGATTTGGTTATTGAGGGACACGACCATACATATATGAGAACGCACGTGATGAAGGAGGGCAAGGTTTCGGAAAACGGAACAATATATGCACTGATTGGCTCCGCGGCACTGAAAAGGTACGACGCGACCGATGTACACGAATGGGTAAAGGTTGTAAAACCGCTTCCGAAAGAGCTTCCGAATTACGTTGTAATATCGTTTGACGGTGAGAAAATATCATACAGCGCAAAGCTTATTGACGGAACGGAAATCGATAGCTTTGAAATTGAAAAACGGTAAAGTTATATTTGTGGACATAAAGAATTTGCTTTGTAAAATTCATAAAAAATT
>CACZWA010000183.1 GCA_902784685.1 uncultured Ruminococcus sp. | reverse complement strand
GCATAACGACGCGCTTTAGAGCACTTTTTTACTTGTTCCGCCGAGCCATCGGCGGACTATTTTTTTGACCAAAAATGCGCAAAAATAGCTTAATTTTATTCAAATCATCCCGAATGTCAAAAAGCGACGGGTGTAGGACTTGAACCCTTCAAACCCGCATAAATACTGACTTTTTTGAATTTACAAGCTCAAATTCGATAGGTTCGAATCCCTCCTTCCCCTGAAATTTGACAGGTAATCAACAGGGACTCGAACCCCTCAAACCCGCATAAATACTGGAAAAGGTTCGAGTCCTGTACTAATGAATTTCATTTTTTTGACATCAGAATTTAATTGTTACAGAAAAAAACTTGACAAGTGTACTTCAAGGTTTTGAACCAAAGTGCCCGAAACCCGCGTGGCCAAGCCATTTCTTGAATTTTTGCAAAAAAGTGTACTTTTGGTCTTATTACAATTTTTCGCAAAAATCGGAGCAAAGGAAGGGACTTGAACCCTTCAAAGCAGCATAAATACTTGCTTTTTCAAAATAGTTCAAGCCCCTGTTGTAGAGCTGTTTATACTTTTTAAGCATTGAAAACGATGATGAGAAACGGATGTACAAAAAAATGCACATCGTCAATGATATAATAAAAACAGATAGAAAAACGGGGGCTTTATTGTGAGCATTTTTGACAAGATAATAGGCTATGACGCAATAAAAAATGGAATTTTTGACGTCCAAAAATCCGTGCAAGCGTTACTGTATCGGAATTTTTGCTTAGAGCATAGAAGGGAGAAAAGAAATGTTAAAGGTAAGCAAAATATATGATAGAATCAAGTCAGACAAAATAAATATCAAAAAAGAAGGAGATTATTACAGCCTTGAAGTAAACGGTGTAAAAGTCAGAGAAAAGCTTGAAAGCATTTTCATATACGGCGAAAATTTATTCATTCTGGTATCAAAAGGTAAATTTGGTGCGGTACAGTATGATGATAGTTTGAACGAAATACAGTCATTACCATGTGTCTATGACACTCTTGACGAATATTGGCACAATCTTGTGTTTTCGGAGAAAGATGAAGTTGTATACTATAATGCAACGTCAAAAGAGTGGATACCTCTTTTGGACATATATGTGGATAATCATTTTATATACGGAGAAGACGAGGAAACATATCTGATTGTTGAGCAAGCGACAGGCAAACTTATATGGCGTGAGTATAAAAACAGAAAACGGCTTATTGATAAGCCATGCTTTGCTTATTGCGGGAAAGAAGATGGGAATCCTGTATTTTTCGATATAACAAACGGCCATTACATAACAAAAATGCCGGAAGGATATGCGAGATATAAAAAGCCGCCTTTAGTAAAACCAATTATTGTAAATGGTGAAAATATTGTAAATATATCTGAAAAGAATAATAAACTTGGTATAATAGATGTTCACAGCAGAAAAAGCATTGTTCCGCAGTGGGATGAAGTAAATGTCGAAATCAAAATCACACTAAAAAGCGATAAGCACAAGATAGAAGAATTTTTTAATGTGGCGGATATAAAAGCAGGAGCTTGTGTGCCGGTAGAGGAGTGGTAAAAATGCAAGAACTTTATATAAAGATTATAAAAAGATATATTGAATCAAAGCAAATGCGTGATTATCTTGTAAGTGTTGTAGATAAACTACAGAAGTGGCAAATTATTGAACTTATTTGTGGAGCGAGAACAGAAATAAAGGATAAAGTGGAGAGCCTTTCAGAACTTTCTAAATTTGAAACAAATGAGGAGAAGGAAGATGAAAAATCCGCCTATAATACTGCCAAAATAGGCAAAGGATTTCTTGACGAACTTGTACTAAGGCAGGGCGAAGTCTTTCTGAATATGGAATATGGATATGACGATGAGAAAGCGGAAGAAAAAATATGGGGTGCAGCACCGCATTTCTCTGTAAAGTCGGTTATGAAATATGTGAAAGAAGAATATGAAGAGCTTGACGAACAAGAGAAGGAAGACGCTCTTTATTGGTACAGATTGGAAAAATATGCACTTCAAAATGATGATGAGCTTGACTGGCGTTGTTATTACACAGTAGCACCAAACGGCGAAATATGGTATGCCCGTGATTTTGGAAAAGATGAATGTCGGTCATTTGATGACAGCCAAGACCTGAATTTGCCTGTTCCTTTTGATGTGGGTGATATTA
>CACZWA010000182.1 GCA_902784685.1 uncultured Ruminococcus sp. | reverse complement strand
CGTTTAAGTACGATTTCAAATCATCGATATTTGATATACCGCTTATTTCTTCCTTTTCGTCCGCATCAAAGAATGTGACATTTGAAAACGGTATCGTTTCGTCATCGGGTGCGACCTCAACGCTCCCGTCGCTTTTCGCTCTGTAAACAACTCCGTCTACCATAACAAGCTCGCCGTTTACTCCCTCAAATGTGCCTATGCCAATATCGCCCTTTTCTTTAAGCTCTTTGACGGTCACACTACCGTAATAATCTCCTAAAGTAAGTCCCTGCAACAGCGATACCTGGAATATTGTTTCCC
The DNA here is from genome assembly GCA_902784685.1 of uncultured Ruminococcus sp. Taxonomy (GTDB): domain Bacteria; phylum Bacillota; class Clostridia; order RUG12999; family RUG12999; genus RUG12999. The sequence continues at coordinate 1,927 of CACZWA010000182.1, read as the reverse complement.
TGTCTGCCGTTTCAACCGTTGTTTCGGTGTTTGCATTTCCTTCATCCTGTGTTTTGGGTGCTTCATTTGCACATCCCGATAAAAGAGCCATTATGATAGCGCATAGCAATAATTTTTTCATGTTAAATTCTCCTAAAATTTATATTCATATTATTATAATTAATTGTTTTCATCATTCATTCCGCCCTCTGTATGCAAGGCAAAGCATCGTCAGGTCGTCAAACTGTTCGGCATTACCCGCAAATTCATCTACCGCTGCCCGTACGTTTTTGAGTATCTCTTTCGGTTCTGCATCAGGATTGATGTTCAGAGCGTCTATCATTCTGTCTGTTCCGAAAAGCTCGGTATTTGCGCTTGTTGCCTCCGGCACACCGTCTGTATATACAAAAATCTTGTCTCCCTCATTAAATTGGATCTCATATTCTTTGTATTTAATGCCGTCCATACCGCCAACAACAAAACCGTGCTTATCCTTAAAAAGCTCAAACTTGCCGTTTGCACGCTTTATTGCAGGGTATTCATGACCTGCGTTTGAAGCTCTTAAAATGCCTGTTGAAATCTCCAAAATACCAAGCCATACCGTTACAAACATTCCGGCTTTATTATGACTGCATATTCTGTTGTTTACAGTAGCAAGGACTTCGTTTGTCGGGACTCCTGTTTTCGCTATTTCGCTGACAAGAATTTTTGTGACCATCATAAAGAGGGCGGCAGGAACGCCTTTTCCCGATACGTCTGCCATAACCAAGCCCAGATGGTCATCATCAATAAGGAAAAAGTCATAAAAATCACCGCCGACTTCCTTTGCGGGAGTCATAGACGCATATATATCGAATTCCTTTCTGTCAGGGTATGCAGGAAAAATTGAAGGAATGGAATCCTCCTGAATTCTACTTGCAATTGAAAGCTCCGTACCCATTCTTTCCTTATCAGCAGTTATTGAAGTAATGTTTGCAATATGTCTTACCGTATCTGATTCCATCTTTGCAATAGAAGACGCAAGAATACTTATTTCGTTTATTTTGCTGATTTTTTTAAGTATGTTTTCATCAGCCATGCGGTTTTCGGTTGCGAAACGCTCCGCTTCCTCCGATATTTTTTCAACCGGCTTGATAAACTGTATTCTGATATAAAGCCCTGCAATCAGGGATGCCAATATTGCAAGAATAATCATTGTCCAGAATACATGCTTTAAATATGCTTTTCTGCCAACTGCGAGCTGTTCCATAGGCCGCTGTACGCAAAGTATTGCTTTAACCGTGCCGTCAGAGCCTAAAAGCGGAATTAGTGATGTAATGTGCGGAAATGCTCCGTTTAAGTTCTTTTCCCGTATGACGGTGCCTCGCTTTAAACCGTCCTCATACATTTCTTTATATATTCTTTTGTATTCATCGTTTGTTGTGTCTCTTATAAGCCCTACTTCCCATGGGGTATATCCGCTATTGTCGTTTACAGAATTGAAAACAGATTTGAAATGCGCATAGTCCGTAGTATCTACCGCAATGGTATAAATAATCGATACATTCTGCTTGTTGCAAAGAGTGTCAAGCCGTGAAAGGCTTAATCTGTATTCGTCATCATCTCCGCCGATTTCAAGATACTCTTCGATTCTGTCCGCGTTGATAAGAGTTGCGGCAGTTTCTGCCGTACAAAAAGCCGAGTCGTTATACTCTATGGTAAGAGATTCGGTAAAACGCATATATCCAAAGATACTGACAATAAGTCCGAATATGAGAAGCAACAGCACAACCGCACTTATTATATTAAAAGACAGACGGGTTCTTATTTTCTTAAACATATTTTTTCTCTCCAATTACTATATAAATCACATATCACAGGATAATACCACAGGATTACTATCCTCTGATATTTGCTTTCATCGTGCATTGTTTTTCTCAGTTATGTAGTCCTTTGTATTCCAGGCAGA
>CACZWA010000181.1 GCA_902784685.1 uncultured Ruminococcus sp. | reverse complement strand
TTCGTCGGGCGGCTGCGGTTACAGTGTTAAAGCCGAAGTCGGAGCGGCGGCGGAGGCGGAAAGAATTATAAATTCCACCGAAATGAAAAGCCGAGGAATATATATTGAAAATACGGCAGACGGACAGAGCCGTTACCGCAAATTGCCGCTCTTATAATTTTGCGTGCGGGTTTGCGGCGGCTTACGGCAGAGGGGAGGTGAAAAATGATATATCTTGATAACGGCGCAACATCATTTCCGAAACCGCCGTCTGTATATGGCGCCGTGAACCGCTATATGCGTTTTGTCGGAGGCGGCGCAGGACGCTCCTCGCACAAAAAAGCACGGGAAGCAATGGAAATCGTAACCGAGTGCCGAGCGGCGGTTGCGGAGCTTATAAACGTAGGAAGCCCCGAAAAAATAATATTTACAAAAAACGCAACCGAAGGGCTTAATATAATAATCGGCGGACTTATTAAAAAAGGCGATAAAGTTGTTGTTTCTCCGTATGAGCATAATTCGGTTATGCGGCCGCTTTATGAGGCAGGAGCGGAAATAAACATCCTGCCGCTTGACGAAAAAGGCTGTGCGGATGTTGAAAAAATCAGCGATGCCGCAAGCGATACCGCTTTTGTTATAATAAATCATGTTTCAAACGTGAGCGGTGCGGTAAGCGATATTTACCGTGCCTCAGAGATATGCAGAGAAAAGAATATTCCGCTTGTTATAGATTGCTCGCAGTCGGCAGGGCATTTTGATATAGATGTGGAGAGACTTTGCGCTTCTGTGGTTTTCCCGGGGCATAAAGGCTTGCTCGGTCCGCAAGGCACAGGTGTTATGTACCTTTGCGGAATTTCGCCAAGGCCGCTCTGCTTCGGCGGCACGGGCAGCAGCTCGGAAAGTATGGAGCAACCGCTCATTTTACCCGATTATTACGAAAGCGGCACGCTTAACGTTTACGGCATTGCAGGGCTTTTAAGCGGAGTGGAGTTTATTAAAGAAAAGGGCGGAGCGGCGGAAATGGCACGCCATGAAACGGAGCTTGCAAAAATGCTCCGAGAGGGACTGCTAAATATGAAAAAAGTTAACCTTGTTGCTCCAAAGCTTGAAAGCTTTGGCTCGGTTGTGAGCTTTACGGCAGAGAATATGCAGCCGTCCGAAATAGCAATGTTGCTTGATGAAAACTACGATATTGCCTGCCGCAGCGGACTTCATTGCTCGCCTTCGGCGCATACCGCATACGGCACAATGCCACAGGGAACGGTGCGGCTCACACCGGGATTTTTTAACACAAAAAATGAAATAAAGCTTACGCTTGACGCAGTAAATACCATTATAAATAAAATTTGACAAAGAGTTGTTTTTGTGGTAAAATTAAGAGGATTTGGAAAAATATGAAAGGTAGTTAAAAAATGGAAATTCTTCTGGACGCTTTAATTGACTCTTTAAAGCTATTACCTGTGCTGTTTTTGATATATCTTCTTATTGAATATCTTGAACACAAAAACAATAACTCGCTTCACCATATGTTTATGCGCTCAAAAAAGGCAGGTCCGCTTCTCGGCGGCTTGTTCGGCTGTTTGCCGCAATGCGGTTTTTCGGTAATCGGGTCGGAGCTTTACGCAAGACGTGCCGTTTCTCTCGGTACGCTTGCCGCAATCTTTATTTCAACTTCCGACGAAGCTATTCCGATTCTTATTGCCGAGCCTGGGCGGTTTACCGATATGCTTAAAGCGGTTGGAATAAAGCTTGTTTTTGCCGTGATTTTTGGCTTTCTTATTGATGCGGTATGGCGCAAAAAGGCGGTAAATACTCATTGTGAGCATGAACACGACGAGCATAAGCATTACCACGGAAACTGCGAAGCCTGCCACGAGGGAATTTTAAAATCGGCGGTTATTCATTCGGTTAAAATCTTCCTGTTCATTTTTGTAATTTCGCTTGTTATCGGCTTTTTAATGGAATACGCTTCGGGAAGCTTCGGCTTTTTAAGCGACCATAAAATGTTACAGCCGTTTGTTACGCCGCTTATCGGGCTTATACCGAACTGCGCCGCTTCTGTTGCTCTTACGGAGCTTTATATAAACGGCGGAATAACTTTGGGAGCGCTCACGGGCGGACTTTGCGCAGGCGCAGGAGTCGGACTTATAGTGTTGTTCAGGCTCAATAAAAATATAAAAGAAAACCTCGCAATAACGGCGCTTATGTATGTAATAGGCGTTTTTGCGGGTATTGTTCTTCAGCTTATGAAT
>CACZWA010000180.1 GCA_902784685.1 uncultured Ruminococcus sp. | reverse complement strand
AAGAATAACATTCATAATTTTGTATTTTTCTTCGCTGTTCAAAAAAGCCGCAGGCTCGTCAAGAAGAATAATTTCACTGCCCTGAACAAGCGAAGAAGCGATATAGACAAGCCGTCTTTGGTACTCCGTAAGGTCCATTAACGGTACGGCAAAAATGGGCTTTAAATTAAGAAGCTGTGCCGTTTCCTCGATAACCGACATATCCGCCTCGGAAATCGGTTTGCCAAAATTGACATACGGAATTCGGCTGTATATGAGAAAATCACGCACAGGAACAAGCGAAGCCGCATGAATTTGCGGAACATAAGATATTTTTTTTAATAACTCCTTGCGAGAAAATTCCGTAATTAACGAGCCGTCAATAAACACACTTCCGCAAATCGGGCAAAGAAGCCCTGCGGCGGTTTTAAGAAGTGTAGACTTGCCGCAACCGCTGCTACCGTAAACTGCAAGACTTTCACCTTTGTCTAATTGCAAATTGATGTTGTCAATACAGCTTTTCATTCTGTAACCACTGCTTATTTTTTCAAGCCTTAGCATTTTTACCTGTCCTTTCTTTTCATTTTATATTCATATTATTGCCATATGCAATTTGTTTTATACTTGTTGACTTTTGTTTGTAATTGCGATATAATATATAAAGATATTTATGTAAAGGAACGTAAAAATGATATATACTCTTACGGTAAATCCGTCTCTCGATTATGTTATGACTTCAGATTGTTTAAACATAGGCGAAGTAAACAGAAGCAGAGAAGATTTTTTTATTGCGGGCGGAAAAGGTATAAACGTTTCGAGAATGTTAAAAAATCTTAACATAAAAAGCGTTGCTCTTGGCTTCGAGGCAGGCTTTACAGGAAAAGAATTAATTTCTATGCTTCAAAACGAAAGCATTGAAAATGATTTTTTAAGCCTTAATAGCGGTCTTACAAGAATAAACGTAAAAATCAAGACAAATAATGATACCGAATTTAATGCATCGGGACCCGTAATTTGTACCGACGATAAAAGAAAACTCTTTGAAAGACTTAATACGCTTTATGATGGCGATATGCTTGTAATTGCAGGCAACGTTCAAAAATCTGCCGGGGATAATTTTTACGCCGAAATATGTGAGCGCATGGGCGATAAAAATACACTAAGGTATAAACCTTTTCTCGTTAAGCCAAACAATTCAGAACTTGAAGAACTGTTCGGCGAGCAAAACTGCGGAATGGAAAGGCTCTGTTTTTTTGCGCAAAAGCTAAGAGAGAAGGGTGCAAAAAACGTGCTTGTTTCGCTCGGAAGCGGAGGCGCTTTTCTTGCGGCCGAAAACGGAAAAATATACAAAGCAAATGCTCCCGAAATCAGCGTTAAATATACAGTAGGTTCGGGTGACTGCGCAGTTGCAGGTTTCATTTACGGTTACATAAAAAACGGTGACTGCACGGAAGCTTTAAGGCTTGCCGTAGCTTGCGGAAGTGCAAACGCCGCATCGGACGGCTTTCCGTGCAAAGAACTTGTTGAAAATTTAAAGGATAAAATAATTGTTACAGAGGAAAATATATAAAATATTATAAAACGGAGATATAAATATGTTACATTCGGATAAAGCGGTAGAATTATTTGTTAAAGGATATAACTGTTCTCAGGCGGTGTTGGCGGCTTTTTGCGACGAAATAAAAAAAAAAAAAAAAACGGCGCTAAAGCTTGCATCTTCATTTGGAGCCGGAATGGGTAAAATGCGTGAAGTGTGCGGAGCTTGCAGCGCTATGTTTATGGTTGCCGGACTTCTTGACGGATATGACAGCTTTGATGATATTGCCGCAAAAACAGAGCATTACGCTCTTGTTCAGTCGCTTGCCGAGAAATTTAAAGAGCATAACGGCGGAACAATAATTTGTCGTGAACTGCTAAAAAATATAAAAACAAACACAAAGCCGGAACCTGACAAACGCACAGCGGAGTATTATAAAAATAGACCGTGTGCGGCTTTTGTTAAGGATGCGGCTGAAATACTTGACGAATATTTAGAAAAAAGGTAAGTGAGAAAAAATGAAAGTAGCTTTTTTTGATGCAAAACCCTATGATATTGAAGCATTTGAAAAATACAGCGATGGTGATAGTATAAAAATAAAATTTTACGAAACCAAGCTTGGTGAGGATACCGCAGAGCTTGCAAAGGGCTGTGATGTTGTTTGCGTTTTTGTAAACGATACAGTTAACGCTGCGGTTATTGATGTACTTCACGAGCTTGGCGTAAAGGCGATTGCGCTCAGATGTGCAGGGTATAACAATGTTGATGTAAAGCACGCTTTTAAGAAAATACATGTTTTTCATGTGCCTGCATATTCGCCATATGCGGTTGCAGAGCATACGGCGGCGCTTCTACTTACGTCAATAAGGCGTATTCATAAGGCGTATAACCGCACAAAGGAGTTTAATTTCAGTTTAAACGGACTTACGGGTTTTGACCTTCACGGTAAAACCGTCGGCGTTGTGGGAACAGGTAAAATCGGAAGAATTTTTACGGATATTTGCAAGGGCTTCGGAATGAACGTGCTTGCTTACGATAAATTCCCTGCGGAGGGCAGTAATCTAAGTTATGTTCCGCTTGAAACAATTTTTAAGGAAAGCGACATAATATCCTTTCATTGTCCGCTTACAAAAGAAACAACGCATATGTTAAATTCAGAAACAATAAAAATGTTAAAAAAAGGCGTTATAATTTTAAACACATCAAGAGGTGCGCTTATTGACGCCGAGGCATTGCTGGACGGAATAAAATCAAGGAAAATCGGGGCGGCTTGCCTTGATGTTTATGAGGAAGAATCTGACATTTTCTTTGAGGACTTTTCCGGTCATATTCTTGACGACGACGTACTTGCAAGGCTTATTTCAATGCCGAATGTTATAGTTACCTCACATCAGGCTTTTCTTACAAAAGAGGCACTTGAAAACATAGCTGAAACAACAATAAGCAACATAAATGCTTTCTTTGCGGACGGAACCTGCGAAAACGAGCTTTGTTACCGCTGCGGAAATGTAGAACACTGTAAAAAATTGCGAGATAAAAAATGCTTTTGAAATTGATAAAATGTCTTGATTTTCGCATAAGCTAATGGTATAATATATAGTGGTTTTATAAAAACTGATAAAAGAGGAATAAAAATGAACGAAAATTATGTCTCGACAACCGAAGTTACAAAAAATAAAGTAAAATCTGTTTTGCTTGTTGCCATAATGATGGTAATGTGTTATGTTTTGGCTTCCGCTATCGGATATATGGCAGGAAACGAACAGTACGGAAGAATGATTGGAATAGGTATAGCTGTTTTTGTTATACCTTTTCAGCTTATAACTGCAAAAATTTCTATTCTTGCAATGGCAAAGGGCACACC
>CACZWA010000179.1 GCA_902784685.1 uncultured Ruminococcus sp. | reverse complement strand
AAAGAAAACGGCGGTTTTGCGAGCATGGGAGCAGAAAACGCAGAAAGCTGTGCGCAGGTGCTTACCGCACTTTCGGAGCTTGGGGTAAGCCCGAATGACAGCCGATTTATTAAAAACGGCAAAGGAGTAAAAGACGCTCTTATGACCTTTTCGCTAAAAAACGGAAGTTTTGAACATATAAGGGGAGCAGGAGGCAATCTCATTGCAACCGAACAGGCGCTTTATGCGCTTTGCTCGGCAAAACGTGCCGAAGAAGGGAAAAGCGGACTTTTTGATTTCCGTGATGTTCCGCTTAAAGAAAGTGTAAGCGGTAGCACAGCAAATTCCGGTATAAAAAAGAAGGACATAATTTACAGCGGAAAAACATTTGCCGATACGGAAGGCACAAAATACGGAAAAGAAATATCAGAGCTTGCAAGCAGAGGAATTGTCAGCGGAATGACAGAAACGCTTTATTGCCCCGAAGAAGGGCTGACAAGAGCGCAATTTGCGACAATTACGGTAAATGCGCTGGGGCTTCCTTTAAAAGAATTTGACGGTTTTACGGACGTTAAAAATACCGATTGGTTTTACGGTTACGTTGCGGCGGCAAAAATTTGCGGCATTGTTAACGGCATTACAGACGAAGTTTTTATGCCTCAAAGCGCAATAACGATTGAGCAAGCGGCGGTTATGACTGCCCGAGCCGCAAGAATTTGCGGAATAGAGAGCGGTGCTTTTTCGGCAAATGATATTTTGTCCGATTATTATGATTACAGAGAGGTTTCGTCATGGGCTGAAAAAGACTTGGCTTTTTGCATAGAGTATGATATAATGAATATAGAAGGCGATTATATTTTGCCTAAAAAAGATATTTCTCGGGGAGAAATGGCGGTTATGATTTACAATATGCTGCGGAGGGCTGAACTGATATGAAAGAAAATAAAAAAAACTTTTTGAAAAAATGCGGTCTTATCGTAGCAATTTTGTTGATTGTTGCGGCAATTGCAGGGTGTATTTATGCGGTAAATAACAGTCCTGAAAAAGATGTTATATCCGAGGTGCAAAGCGAAGAAAAAACCGAAATTGAGGAAATTGAAGAAGAAAAGATTACAGAACCTTCCGCCAACGAAACAGAAGAAGAGGGCGATGAAGCACCTTCAGACGACAGTCTGAAAGAGGAAACAAAAAAGCAGGAAGAACCGCCAAGGGAGAATAACCGGACGGAGGAAGCTCAAAAAACAGAAGTGAAGGAAGCGGATAACGACAACGGACAGCTTACCTGCACGCTTAGTGTTCGATGTGATACTCTGCTTAAAAATATTGATAAAATGTCACCTGAAAAAGCGGCAATAGTGCCTGCAAACGGTATTATTTTTAATGAACAAAAAGTTGTTTTCTATGAGGGAGAAAGCGTTTTTAATGTTTTAAAAAGAGAAATGCGCAGTAATAAAATACATATGGAGTTTGAAAATGCTCCTATCTACGGAAGCGCTTACATTGAAGCAATAGGAAACCTTTATGAGTTTGACTGCGGCGAGCTTTCGGGCTGGATGTATCGTGTAAACGGAGTCTATCCGAATTACGGCTGTTCAAAATATGTTTTACATGACGGCGACCGTGTGGAATGGATATATACCTGCGACCTCGGCAGAGATATAGGCGGCGGTGATGTGCCCGGAAACGGAAGAAACAGCAATGAATGAGTTTAAAACATATAATCCGATTGTGATTTTTGTGTATTTTGCGGCGGCAACCGCTTTTTCGTGCGTGTTTATGCATCCGATATGTCTGGCGGTTTCAATGTGCATGGGGCTTGTTTATACTTTTATGATAAGCCGAAGCGGCGGAATATCAAGCCTTAAATTCATAGTGCCCTGCGCACTTGTTACGGCAGTCGTAAATGCGGCATTTAATCACAGAGGAGTTACAATAATTGAATATTTACCGAACGGAAATCCGCTGACGCTTGAAGCGCTTATTTACGGAGCGCATGCTTCTGTTATGATAGCGGCGGTTATTTGTTGGTTTTTCTGTCTCGGAAGCCTTATGACAAGTGATAAAGTAGTGTACATTTTTTCGAGGACAGCGCCTTCCGTTGCTCTCGTTTTTTCGATGACGCTTCGTTTTTTGCCGAAAATTTCGGCTTACTTTAAAGAAGCAAAAACGGCAAACCGCTGTGCAGGCATTGAGCCTTTGGATGGAAATTTTATTACAAAAATAAAGTACACTTCGGCGGTTTTTTCTTCTGTTGTTACGAGAACACTTGAAAATTCCAT
>CACZWA010000178.1 GCA_902784685.1 uncultured Ruminococcus sp. | reverse complement strand
TTTCAGCGTTTTTTGCAGTTTGACCGCCATGACGTTGAAGGTCGCCGTCCGCTCCGAGATCTCGTCGCCGCCGCGCACCTCCATAACCGAATCAAAATTTCCGCTTGCCATCCGTCCTGCCTTGGTGGTCAGGTTGCGGATGGGTACCGTGATGGTCTTGCTCATAAAATAGCCGATCACCAGCGCGATCAGGGAACCGACCAGCATCGCCTGTAAAATAACCAGAAACATGCTGTGCAGAATCTCCCGCACGTCCTGCTTCAGATCCTTGATATAAACAATGTACTGCACCTTGTCCCCTGCCTTGACGGGGTAGGCATAATCCATATATTCCGAGCGGATGGACACGCTGTCCCCGACCTCGCCCGCCATGGCGGACAAAATATTTGCCGAGATCTCCAAATCGTCCGCGCTGTCGCTGGAGCTTGCCAGCACTTGCGCCGAATCGCCGCTCAAAATATAGTAATTCCGGTTGGAGTTGATGCCCAGACGGCTGGTAGAATACGCCAAAGTGATGTCCCGCACCTGCTCCAACGACCCTGCCGCCGCAGACAGGCTGCTGCCGATCTGTCCGTTGAATTCGCGGTTCATCTGATCCTGAAACTGGCGGTGATAAAACATGGTGATGCTGTTCAAAAGAAACGTACCCGCGATGATCATAACCGAAATGATCAGCAGGAAAAACAACAACACGATTTTCCATTGCAGTTTTTGTTTCATGGGTTCACCGTCCGTTTCCGAATCTTTTCATTTATTATATAACAGAATCCGGCGGTTTGTCAATCGCAAGGCGCAAAACGCTTTTCTGAAAAATGTTATGTTAAAATAGATATGTTACATTAAAAAATGACAACAACCTAAAAAAGTGATATAATAGTTTTGACAAAAAAACAAAATCACTAAAGAGAAAGGTTGTTGTCATAATGAGTATAACATATACAACAGCAAGACGCAAGAAAATTTGCGAATATGCAATAAAATATAGCAAAATGAAAGCGCACGAGCTATTTGGTGTAAGCAGACCAAGCATCGATAGATGGCTGAAAAGATATGACGGGAGCAAAAATTCTCTTCAAGACTACTCACGCAGACCAAGAAGTCACCCGAATCAAAGTACACCTGACGAAGTTAAACTCATAGTTGATTTGTGGCATAAAAACAAACAATTCGGTTTGGATTATCTATATGGCAAATTAAAACGAGAACACGGCTATACAAGGTGTAGAGAGACAGTATTCAATGTGCTGCACAGAGAGAACCTAATATATAAGCCCGAAAAGAAGAAGCGAAAAAGAGTCAACAAAGAGTATCACGGAGCAACAGTTCCGGGACAGAAACTGCAAATGGATGTAAAGTATGTTCCGTCAGAATGTGTACCTGAAATTTTAAAGAAGCAAGGCGAAAAATACTATCAGTATACAATTATTGATGAGGCTACGAGTTTAAGGTATTTATACTGGTATGACAGCAAAGACAGCAGTGTTACCGTAGATTTTGTAAAACGAGCAATCAGATATTTTCCGTTTAAAATTAAGATGATACAAACGGATAACGGAAGTGAATTTACAAACAGGTATGTAAATACGAAAACAATATCGTTATTAGATAGATATTTGCAATTAAAGGGAATAGAGCATAAATTAACGAAGCCTGCAACACCGTGGCACAATGGGAGAGTTGAACGCAGTCACAGAACAGATGATAAATTCTTTTATTCACGATTGAGTTTCTATGACTTAAATGATTTGAGGGAGCAAGGAAAAGTATGGCTCAGCAAGTATCAAAATATGTACCAGAGAAAATATAACTATCTTTCACCAATGGAAGTATGGAAAGAATACAAACTAACAGGCAAACACCCCATATATGATGATAAAGCAAATTCATCGGAATGTAAATAGCAAGATAAATGCTTCGCACTATTGACATTCCTCCTAATTTGCTTTGTAAAATAGCTATGGGGTTTAAATTTGCTTTGTAAAATAATTATGGGGGTTAAGGTAAACTATATATTATTTTTTAGTGTTGATGTAACATATGTTTGACAACTGCAGATTAAAAAATAAAAAAAATTCGCAAAAAACATTGACATTTGCCGCATAAGGTGTTATAATAGATAGAGTATTAACGAATTAAAGGGAGTTTAGAAAATGCTTTTCACTACTTCTCTTAACGTAATAGCCTATGCAGTCGTGATATTCGTGAGCCTAATTATTAAGGTCGTGACGAATACCACTGCGAGTTATGCGCTTTTATAAGAGACTGTGAAATTGCTTGATTTGCATTTTTATATACGTCTTAATGGCTCGTAACCGCAGGAGTTACGGGTCTTTTTTAAATTTTTTGCGTTATAATAAACCGTAATAAATAAAAATCATATAAAAAGGAGTTTTTTAAATGAACATCAGAATCGAAAAAACAACATCACCAAAACAGATTCCGGATTTTAAAGGTCCGCTCGGCTTCGGTAAAATTTTTACTGACCATATGTTCGTTATGAACTATACCGAGGGCAAAGGCTGGCACGACGCAAGGGTTATTCCTTATCAGAATCTTTCCCTTTCACCCGCAAGCATGGTTTTCCACTACGGACAGGAAATGTTTGAAGGACTTAAAGCATATAAGGGAAAAGACGGCAAGGTAAGACTTTTCCGCCCCGATATGAATGCAAAAAGAGCAAATGCTTCAAACGACAGACTTTGCATACCGAGAATACCCGAAGAAGATTTTGTACAGGCTGTTAAAACCGTTGTTGAGGTTGACAGCGACTGGGTACCGACAGAGCCGGGAACTTCGCTTTATGTTCGTCCTTTCGTTATTGCAACTGACGACTTCCTCGGCGTTGCTCCTTCAAAAACCTATTTGTTCATTATAATCCTTTCTCCGAGCGGAGCTTACTACGCAAGCGGTCTTGCACCGGTAGGCATATGGATTGAGGACGAGTATGTAAGAGCCGTAAGAGGCGGTATCGGTTTTGCAAAAACAGGCGGTAACTATGCGGCAAGTCTTGCAGCTCAGGTTAAAGCTCACGATGACGGATATTCTCAGGTTCTTTGGCTTGACGGCGTTGAACGCAAATATATTGAAGAAGTCGGCGCTATGAATATCTTCTTTAAAATAAACGGAAAAATTGTAACACCCATGCTCAGCGGAAGTATTCTTCCCGGTATAACAAGAAACTCGGTTATAAACGTATGCAAGAGCTGGGGCTACGAGGTTGAAGAAAGAAAGATTTCTGTTGACGAACTCCTTGAAGCTCAAAAGAGCGGCGCTCTCGAGGAGGTTTTCGGAACAGGTACGGCGGCAGTTATCTCTCCTGTCGGCAAGCTTCGTTACAAAGACGATGTTATGACAATAAACGGCGGAGACATTGGTCCTGTCAGTCAGAAGCTTTACGATACAATAACAGGTCTCCAGAACGGTACTCTTGAAGATACCTTCGGCTGGACCGTAACTCTTTAAGCTATGGAAAATGTTTTAACCGGTAAAAGAATTACAATTTTTGCGGGTCATTACGGCAGCGGCAAAACAAATATTGCCGTAAATTATGCTCTTGCTCTGCGAAAGAAATATCCGAATAAAGATGTTGCTTTGGCGGACCTCGACATAGTTAACCCATATTTCAGGACAAAAGACAGCGCCGATATAATGCGTCAAAACGGCATACGGCTTATTTCATCGGAATTTGCAAATTCCAATGTTGACCTTCCTGCGCTTCCGCCCGACACTTACGCCATTCTTGATAACAAAGAAATTTTCGGAGTTATAGATGTCGGCGGAGATGACAGAGGTGCGCTTGCCATGGGCAGGTACACTCCCCGAATTATCGAGGACGGAAGCTACGATTTTATTTTTGTAATAAACAAATTCCGCCCGCTGACCAAAAACGCCAGTGATACCGTTACGGTAATGGCGGAAATCGAGCAAGCGGCGGGAATGAAGTTTACGGGAATTGCAAATAACTCCAATCTCGGCGATATAACAACGGCTAAGGATGTTCTTTCTTCTGCCCCCTATGCCGAAGAAATAGCAAAGAAAACCGGTCTTGAAATAAAAATGACAACTATAAAAAAATCTCTTGAAGCAGAGCTTCAGGGTAAAATTTATAAACTTGCTCCCATGACGCTTTATGTAAAACAATCTTGGGACGCGTAAGAAAGGAATTGATTTAAACTATGGCAAGACCTATCTTTAACAAAGATATTTGCAAAGGCTGCGGTTTATGCGTTAC
>CACZWA010000177.1 GCA_902784685.1 uncultured Ruminococcus sp. | reverse complement strand
CCGAATATAAAGAAAAGCTGCGGCTCAGAGCTTACGGAGTGCCTAAAAAAGACGATTTGGTATTTCTTGAAATTAAGAAAAAAGCCTACGGTATCGTAAACAAAAGACGCACAAGCATACAGCTTGATGACGCGCTTGAATTTGTCGGCACAGGCACAAAACCGCCTCTTAAACCCTATATGAACAAACAGGTTTTAAACGAGCTTGAGTTTTTTATAAACCGGTACAAGGTTATGCCAAAGCTATATCTCGCCTACGACAGAATCGCGTATTTTGAAAACGGCAATCCCGACCTTCGGATATCGTTTGATATGAATATACGTTCAAGAAGGTACAATTTAAGCCCCGATATGGGAGATTACGGAACACTGCTTCTTCCGCACGGAACATATCTTATGGAAATTAAAACAGCGCTTGCGAAGCCCTTATGGCTTGCGAAAATGCTCTCGGAGCTTGGTCTTAAAAAAAGCAGCTTTTCAAAATACGGTACGGAATATAAAAATCTTTTGATGGAAAAACCCGAAAATATGGCAATTTAAAAAAGAAAGGAAACAAAAAAATGATTAACGAAATTTTTAATAATGTACTCACCAACTCGACCTCCGATATTTCGCCGCAGCTTGCGCTGCTTACAATCGTTCTGGCGGCAGTTCTCGGCGGAATAATAGCGGTAACCTATAAATTTACCCAAAACGATGACACTTATCAATCCGGCTTTGCTGTGACGCTTCTTATGCTTCCCGTAATACTTTCGGTAATAATCATTTTCATAGGCAGCAACATAGCAAGAGCGTTCAGCCTTGCTGGTACTCTTTCGATAATACGTTTCAGGAGCGCTCCGGGCGACCCTAAGGACATCGGCTTTATATTCTTTGCTATCTCGGCAGGTCTTGCCTGCGGCGTGGGACTTTACGCTTACGGATTTTTGTTTGTAATGCTTCTTTGTCTGGCAATACTTATAATTGAGAAAACAAAGGTTTTTGAAAAAAAATATGTTCACAAACAGCTTCGTATAACCGTCCCCGAAGACCTTAATACAGATGACGCTTTTGAGGATATAATTGAAAAATACACCGTAAAACACAGCCTTACAAAGGTTAAAACCACCGACCTCGGCTCACTTTTTGAACTTTGTTATGAAATTTACACCGACAGAAATATAAACCGCATTGAATTTTTAAATGAACTTCGCACAAGAAACGGCAATTTAACGGTTGCGATTTCAGATACACCCAAAAAAGAAAAATAACAAATATGAAAGGATTGATTATTATGAAAAAGAAGCTGCTATCATTTATAATTTTATTTGCGCTTACAGCGGCGCTTTGCACACTTCCCGCATGTGTAAGCGAAAAGGCGGATGCCGAAACTCTTTCTGTAATATACGACGGTCAAAAGCTTGATTTTGACACCGAACCCGAAATTATTGACGGCAATGTAATGGTACCTATGCGGAGCATTTTTGAGGCTTTCGGCGCAAAGGTCAAATGGGATGAGAATACCAAAACTGTTACGGCAAAGAAAAAATCAAAAACCATTGAAATGACAATAGGCAGTACGGAAATGAAAAAAAATGACGAAACCTATACGGCAGCGGCGGCGCCCGTTATATCGGACGGCAGAACGCTTGTGCCTTTAAGAGCCGTAAGCGAGCTTCTGGGGCTTGACGTTGAGTGGAACGAAAGCGACCGTCAGGTTATAATTACCGACGGTGATGATGCTTCGGACGACTCCTGGAAAAATAACGAAGGTACGATAAATCTTTCACAGATGAAAGTGTCGGGCGAAGGCATAAGCGTTACGGAAAACACCGTAACAATAACAAAGGGCGGTGATTTTACCGTTAAAGGCACACTTAAAAACGGTCAAATTATTGTTGATACAGACGAAAAGGTCAAGCTGCGCTTATCCGGAATGTCGCTCACAAACGAAAACGGCGCCGCGATATATATTAAAAACGCCGATAAAGCGTATATAACCGTATCCGACGGTACAAGCAATACGCTTGAAAGCAAGGCGGTAACAGATGATGAAAAAGGAGCTGTAACTTCAAAGGACAGCCTCGAAATCAAAGGCAAGGGCAAGCTTGAAATCATCTCTGCCGGACAGGGCTTACACGCCTCCGACAGTCTTGATATTGAAAACGGAAATATTAAGATTACGTCAAAGGCGGACGGAATAAATGTAAACGATACGTTTTCTCTTTCGGGCGGAACACTCGACATAACGGCGGAAGGCGACGGCATTGCGGCAGATGAAATAATTGAT
>CACZWA010000176.1 GCA_902784685.1 uncultured Ruminococcus sp. | reverse complement strand
GTTCCTTCGCACAATAGGCGCACCTTACCACAGCATGAAGGTTCAGAATGCAATAGAATACACAAGAATGCAGGCAAACTGGTGCAAGGGTGAGGACATAGAACTGTTTACAGAGGGAGATGTCTATCCGAGACCGAGATACATCGTTCCGTCAAGACCGCTTGAAATTTTCGATATGGCTTTGCTTGCCACAGGCGAGACTGACGGTATTTTAAAATATATGTTTGATTACAGCCGTGATGTTGAATATGAAATGGGGTACAACGAAAGACATATAAAAAACAAACCGCTCCGAGATGGAATAAAAACCATATTTGAAGGCAAGAAGAGCGTCGGAGTTAGAGTTTTTGAAGCTATGCATAAAATTGAAAAATATGAATTTCCGAAAAAGTATGAAAGCGGAATTTCACATTTTGCAGAGAATACAATATACAGTACGGCAGCAAAGCTTTTATCCGAAAATGCCGTGCCTTCGGCATATGAGGACAGTGGATATCCGGTTATTGTTTTCGGTGAAAATGCAAGATATATCACAGAAAACGAACTGGAAAACGGTGCCGTGATTGACGCTGCCGCAGCAGAAATATTGCAGTCAAAAGGAATTGACACAGGTGTTTTAAAATGCGAAAAAGCAGAGTGCATATCCGAGCTGTTTTGTGAGGAAAATGATGAAATTACTTGTCTTGACGGTATAGCGACTATAAAGGCGGAATGTAACAAAGGTGTTATTGTAAAATCGGAATTTATGCCGCAGAAAACACCTGCTTCATATCTTTACGAAAATGAAAAAGGAATCCGTTTTTATGTTTTAATGATTGACAGCAGCCGCAGCAACAGAGAAAATTACAACTATTTTAATAGCTATCACCGCCAAAAGCATCTTGCCGAAGCGATAAAATGGCTTTGCGAAAAACCTTTGCCGGCATTTTGCGGCAAAAATCCGTTTTTATATATTCTGGCGTCAAAAAATAACGAGAATAAAGCTATGTCCGTTGCTTTGTTTAATATAAACATAGATGAGATTATAAAGCCCGAAATTATTCTTGACAAAGAATATTCGGATATACGTTTTATAGGGTGTGACGGCAAGCTTGAAGGAAGCAAGGTAATACTTTCGGGGTATATTGAGCCATACGGTATTGCGGCTTTTGAAGTATGCGAATAAATGAAAAAGCGGAATGGAGATTATTATGAAAAAAATAACCTTTGGAGAACCCGAAAAAATAGTTCCGACAAATTTTTGTAACAATCTCAACTATAATGAGACAGAAATAAAATATAATACGGATAAAATAAAATTTTCAATTACGCCACAGGGTTGTATAATTGAAATGCCGCTTCTGTCGGACGAGGCAGTTTACGGTTTCGGGCTTCAGTTGAAAGAACTAAATCATAAAAAGAGCAGACTTTGTCTTAAAACGAACTCTGACCCTGTCTGCAACACCGGTAATTCTCATGCGCCGGTTCCGTTTTTTGTTACAAACAAGGGGTATGGAATGTATATTGACACGGCAAGATATATGGAGGCTTACTGTGGCTTTGTAAGAAAGAAAAAAAGAACAGAAACCGAAAAGACCGAGGCGGGGACAGACACTGTTCAGTTATATTCCAAATCCGAAGACGATGAAGATACATCTATGATAATAAGAATACCGTCGGCAAGAGGCGTAGACATATACATATTTGAAGGGGAAACCATTACGGATATTGTTTCGCAGTACAATATGTTTTCGGGCGGAGGTTGCGATGTTCCGCAGTGGGGGTTTGGCGTGCTTTACCGTGCTTATACAAAAAGCTCTCAGCAGGATATTCTGAAGCTTGCAAAGTATTTTCGTGACAATGATATACCATGTGATATATTGGGACTTGAGCCGGGCTGGCAGACGGCAAGTTATCCTTGTTCATACACATGGGACAGCGAGCGTTATCCTAATGTTCACAGTATGATAAAGAAACTTAAAGGCAAAGGCTTTCATATAAATCTGTGGGAACATGGTTTTGTAGATGCTTCTTCTACCATTTATACTCCGCTTTTTGACTTAAGCGGAGATTTTGAGGTGTGGAAGGGAATAGTGCCTGATTTCGGGCTTGAAGAAGCGAGAAGGATTTTTGCGGAGCATCACAGAAAAAATTTGGTTGATGAAGGTATAGACGGCTTTAAACTCGATGAGTGCGACAGTAGTGATTTTACACTAAGCGACTGGAGTTTTCCGGACTGTTCACATTTTCCGTCAGGTATGGACGGTGAACAGTATCATCAGATGTTTGGTGTTCTTTAT
>CACZWA010000175.1 GCA_902784685.1 uncultured Ruminococcus sp. | reverse complement strand
TGATTAACCTAAAACCAACAATGTAGGGAAAGGGCTTGCCCTTTCCGATAGGTGTGTAGAGTGGAGTTATTAAATGGAAAATTCAAAATTCAAAATGATGGTAGTTAAATAATATTTGTTGTATAGGCGATTTGTGACGACGTAGGGGACGATGCCCACATCGTCCCGAAAAATTATAACAAACATCGTAAAACCGTAGGGGCGACCCTGTGTGGTCGCCCGAAATTCACCTCATCCGAGCGGCTTTCGCCGCCCACCTTCCCCTCAATGGGAAGGCTTGTAGGGGCGGCAATTTGCCGCCCGAAACATATACTACTCTACTTTCGGGAGTTTAGCCACAGTTTTCGCAATATCTTCGTCGGTAGGGATATAGTCGCTCATTATCCTTGGATATTAAATAAGGTAAGTTTTGACAATGGTCAAAACTTTGAAGAAATGAGCGACACAAATCATATACTACTCTACTTTCGGGAGTTTAGCGACAGTTTTCGCAATATCCTCATCGGTAGGGATATAGTCGCTCATTATCCATGGATATTCAATAAGGTAAGTTTTGACAATGGTCAAAACTTTGAAGAAATGAGCGACAAAAGGTAGCATTTACTCTACTTTCGGGAGCTTAGCGATAGTTTTCGCAATATCTTCGTCGGTAGGGATATAGTCGCTCATTTTGGCGTCATGAAACTTCTCATAAGCCACCATATCAAAATATCCCGTGCCGGTAAGACCGAACACAATTGTCTTTTCTTCGCCTGTTTCCTTGCATTTAAGGGCTTCGTCAATGGCGGCTTTAATAGCATGACTGCTTTCGGGAGCAGGAAGTATGCCCTCGGTTCTCGCAAATTTTTCAGCCGCCTCAAAAACATCTGTCTGCTTAACCGAAACAGCCTCCATATAGCCGTCTGCATAAAGCTGTGAAAGAGTTGAACTCATACCGTGGTAACGCAAGCCGCCTGCATGGTTCGGAGCAGGAATAAAGTCACTGCCGAGCGTGTACATTTTTGCAAGCGGACATACCATTCCCGTATCGCAAAAATCGTAAGCAAAAGTACCTCTTGTAAAGCTTGGACAAGAAGCAGGCTCAACAGCAATTATGCGGTAATCCTTTTCGCCGCGGAGCTTTTCGCCCATGAACGGAGCAATAAGACCGCCGAGGTTCGAGCCGCCGCCGGCACAGCCGATAATTATATCCGCATTTATGCCGTATTTATCAAGAGCCGCCTTTGTTTCAAGCCCTATTACCGACTGGTGCAAAAGCACCTGGTTTAGTACACTTCCGAGAACATAGCGGTAGCCTTCGCTTGAAACCGCAACCTCAACAGCTTCGGAAATTGCACAGCCGAGGCTTCCCGTTGTGCCGGGGTGTTTTTCGAGAATTTTCCTTCCGACATTTGTTTCGGTTGAAGGAGAAGGGGTAACGGAAGCGCCGTAGGTGCGCATAACCTCTCTGCGGAAAGGCTTTTGCTCATAAGAAACTTTAACCATAAAAACCTTGCAGTCAAGGTCAAAATACGAACACGCCATAGAAAGCGCCGTACCCCACTGACCTGCGCCCGTTTCGGTTGTAACGCCCTTTAAGCCCTGCTTTTTGGCGTAATAAGCCTGGGCAATTGCCGAGTTAAGCTTGTGACTTCCGCTGGTGTTGTTGCCCTCAAATTTATAGTAAATTTTTGCAGGTGTGCCGAGCTTTTCTTCCAAACGGTACGCTCTCATAAGCGGTGAAGGACGGTACATTTTGTAAAATTCACGGATTTCTTCGGGGATTTCAAAAAATGCGGTATCGTTGTCAAGCTCCTGCGCCACAAGCTCCTCGCAGAACACTCCGCTGAGTTCTTCGGCTTTCATCGGTTCAAGTGTGCCGGGATTCAAAAGCGGTGCAGGCTTGTTTTTCATATCGGCACGCATATTGTACCATGCCTTCGGAATCTCATTTTCTTCAAGATAAATTTTGTAGGGGATTTTGTTTTCAGACATTTTCATTGTCTCCTTTCATAAATGGTTTTTAAATTAAAAAGTCCTTGATTTGCATAAATATGCAAATCAAGGACGAAAATAACATTTCCGTGGTGCCACCTTGTTTCGAGCCTTTGACAGCTCCTCTGCGAGATACCTTCATATCTCCGACTTCTTACGCAAGTCCTGCGTCGGCGCATTTAACGCCTTCAGAAACCCTTGTGAAACTCTCACCGTCATTCACTCGCTTTAAAGGAAATTAACCTGATTTTTCTCTGCCTCATCGGTTTTAGTATTAAGTTTGGTATAATTATACACGAAATTTTTGCGTTTGTCAATAGTTTTTTTAAATTTTTTAAAAATTATTTTACAAGCGCTTTTATTTCGTCAATCTTGTCAAGTTTTTCCCACGGCAAATCAATATCGGTTCTGCCGAAATGACCGTATGCCGCAGTCTGGCGGTAAATCGGACGGCGAAGGTCAAGCTTTTCGATGTTTGCCATACCGATAGCGTAAGCAAGCTGAATTTCGCATCTGTCTGCAAGACCTGCCGCAACAATATTTTTTGCAACGTATCTTGCCGCATAGCAAGCACTGCGGTCAACCTTTGTCGGGTCTTTGCCTGAAAAAGCGCCGCCGCCGTGACGAGCCGCACCGCCGTATGTATCTACAATTATTTTTCTGCCCGTAAGACCCGAATCGCCGTTAGGACCGCCGATTACAAACTTGCCTGACGGATTTACAAAATATTTTGTTTCGCTGTCAAGAAGCTCGGCAGGAACAACCGCACCAATAACATGCTTTATAATGTCCTTTTTAATTTGCTCCTGCGTTACATCGGGGTCGTGCTGGGTTGAAACAACAATGGTGTCAATGCGCACAATTTTGTCATCGTCGTATTCAACGGTAACCTGAGTTTTGCCGTCGGGACGAAGATATGGCAAAAGTCCCTGTTTGCGCACGTCCGTAAGTTTTTTTGCAAGCTTGTGTGCAAGCGAAATGCTCAGAGGCATAAGCTCAGGCGTTTCACAAAGGCGGTCGATCCGGTCTTTTGTAATATAGTACGGGTCAAGCGAGCCTAAACGAATGCGCTCGATCCCGTCGATCTTCCCGACTTTTTTCACAAGCGAAGGCAGATCCCCGCTGAAAGAAGAAAGCTCGATGCCGGTAAGAACGACCTCCTTGTATCCGTTTTCCGCCATTCTGCGGATCTCCTCAAGAATATCGGCCTCGGACCTTGACCTC
>CACZWA010000174.1 GCA_902784685.1 uncultured Ruminococcus sp. | reverse complement strand
GGCTCGGCAAAAAGCAGAGAAACAAGCCTCGAATATTTTTCCTGCAAGCTTCTTGCGGCAACCATATCCCCATCGAAAAAGCTCCTGCAAAGCTTTGAAACATCGCCAGGCACAATATTTGACAAGACTGAAATAACGCCCATTCCTCCGCAGGCAAGAGTCGGTAAAATAATATCGTCGTTACCCGAATAAACCGAAAAATCTTTTCCCGCAAGCGTATGATATTCGCTTATTTTGCGTACATCTCCGCCTGCGTCTTTTATACCGACAATGTTTTCATAATCCGAAAGCTTGCCGCAAACTTCAGGCGTTAGCGTAACTCCCGTCCGTGACGGAACATTATAAAGAATAATGGGGATTTTAACGCTTTCGGCTTGAACCGCAAAATGACGTTCAAGCCCTTCCGAATTGGTTTTGTTATAGTAAGGCGTAACGTGCAAAAGTGCGTCCGCTCCGCTTTTTTCCATCATTTCCCCAAGCTCTGCGGCACGCCTTGTGTTGTTGCTCCCTGCGCCTGCAATTACGGGGATTTTTCCGTTTACTTTTTTTAGCGTAAATTTTAAAATTTCTTTCCTCTCAAAATCCGTAAGAGTAGAAGCTTCGCCGGTTGTCCCAAGTGATACAATTGCATCGGCACCCTCCGCAAGCTGATAATCAATAAGCTGCGAGAGAGTGCCGAAATCTACTTCGTTATCATCTGTGAATGGTGTAACAAGGGCTGTCGCACAGCCTTTAAACACACATTCTTTCATATATTAACCTGCCTTTCAATATAATCTACTTTTTAAAATATCCTTTCTCGGCAAGTAATTCCGCCATAAGCACGCCGCCTCCGGCTGCGCCTCTGAGCGTATTGTGCGACAAGCACACAAATTTGTAATCGTACTGGCTGTCCTCACGGAGACGTCCGATAGAAACCGCCATACCGCCCTCCATATTTCTGTCGAGCTTTGACTGCGGACGGTTATCTTCTTCAAAATAGTTAAGGAACTGTTTCGGAGCGCTCGGAAGATTAAGCTCCTGCGGTGCGCCTTTAAAGTCTTTCCACGCTTTCTTTATTTCGTCAATGGTCGGCTTTTTGTCAAAGCTTACAAAAACCGCCGCCGTATGTCCGTCAGAAACAGGCACTCTTAAACACTGCGTTGTAATTGCCGGTGTTTTTGCCTCAACAATTCTGTCACCTTCAAGAGTTCCCCATATTTTAAGAGGCTCAATTTCACTCTTTTCTTCCTCGCCGCCGATATACGGTATAACGTTATCTATCATTTCGGGCCATGTTTCAAAAGTTTTTCCTGCTCCCGAAATAGCCTGATATGTACAAGCAAGCACATTTTTTATGCCATATTTCATAAGCGGATGAAGCGCCGGCACATAACTTTGAAGCGAGCAGTTAGACTTAACCGCAATAAAGCCTCTCTTTGTGCCGAGACGTTTTCTCTGAGCGGCAATAACCTCTGCATGGTCAGGGTTAATTTCCGGTATAATCATAGGAACATCGGGAGTATGACGGTTTGCGGAGTTGTTTGAAATAACGGGACATTCCGCTTTTGCATACGCTTCCTCAAGAGCCTTTATTTCATCTTTTTTCATATCAACCGCACAGAAAACGAAATCAACCGACGCGGCAATAAGCTTTAAGTCTGCCGTTGCATCATACACTTTCATTTTCTTTACCTTTTCAGGCATTGGCGTGGTCATTTTCCAACGTCCGCCGAGTGCTTCCTCGTAGGTTTTACCTGCGCTTCTGCTCGAAGCCGCAAGCATTTCGAGATGAAACCACGGGTGGTTTTCAAGAAGCGTAATAAAACGCTGTCCCACCATACCGGTAGCGCCGATAACGGCAACCTTATAATTATGCATATATATCATCCTTTCAAATCCGCATAATATTCTATGCGGCAAAAACTTTATCGGTTACAAAAACGCACCTTTTATATTGTAACATATTAAAACGTAATAGTCAAATGTTTTTTGTATTTTTTTATAAAAAATCTGTACAATTGTCAATGATGGGTGACAATTGTACACTTGCGTTATGTGGATACGCATTTGTGTTATTGACATTCTAAAAATCTTATGTTATAATACAAGAAGAGGTGAGTGTTATGTACTGTATTGAAGAAAGCCCTAAAGATTGGGCTGAAAAAGACGTATGGGCTAAGTTACCGCTATTGCTAGAGGAGGTACTTGGTTATACCAGCGAAGACATTAAAATCTTCAAAGAACTTGACACAAAAAAAAGGATTGGTGCTTTAGTTCTTGCGATAGACCTTACAAGAGAACAGGCTATACTAATCCAGCAGCCATTTACT
>CACZWA010000173.1 GCA_902784685.1 uncultured Ruminococcus sp. | reverse complement strand
TAAAAAATCACTGTGTGCATTGCCTTCTCAGCTGACCGCACGAAGCGCTAATATCACTTCCGAGTTCTCTCCTTACGGTTACGGTAAGACCACTCTTTTCAAGGTAATTTTTAAATTTGTATATTGTGCTTTCGCTGCTTCGTTTTAGATTTCTTTCTTTAACACTGTTCACAGGAATAAGATTCACATGGCATAACATACCTTTCAATAGTAACGAAAGCATATGCGCTTCTTTTTCACTGTCGTTAATTCCTTCAATCATCGCATATTCAAAACTTATTCGTCTGCCGTTTTTTTCAAGTTAATTCCTGCAAGCCTTAATAAGCTCATTTATATCATATGCCTTGTTTACAGGCATTATTTTATCTCTTGTTTCGTTTGTTCCGGCATGGAGCGAAACCGAAAGAGTAATCGGCATTTTTTCATCTGCAAGACGGTAAATATTTGGTACTACGCCGCATGTCGAAAGAGATATATGCCTGTATCCTATATTTATACCTCTTTTATCACCAATATTTTTAAGAAATTTTATGACATTTTCATAATTATCCAGCGGCTCTCCTATGCCCATAAGTACAATATTTGATATTTTCTTGCCGGTGATTTTTTCAGAAAAAATAACTTCGTCAAGAATTTCTCCCGCCGTTAAATTTCTTATCTTTCCGCCTATCGTTGAAGCGCAGAATTTGCAGCCCATAAGGCAGCCGACCTGGGTTGAAACACAAACACAGTTTCCATGCTTATATTCCATAACAACGCTCTCAACGGATTCGCCGTCAGAAAGCTCCCATAAAATTTTCACTGTGCCATCTTTAGAAACAAGCTTTTTTAACGGTTTAAGATTGCCGATATACGTATTTTGCGCAAGCTTTGCACGCAGCTCCTTAGAAATATCTGTCATTTCATCAAAGCTTGTCACTCCACTATGAAGCCATTTAAAAATCTGACCTGCTCTAAAAGCTTTTTCACCCATATTTTCAAGAAAAATTTTAAGTTCGTCGTATGTAAAATCTTTAAGATTAATCATCTTTTCTACCTTTCGGTTTTTTTCATTTTAGCTATAAAAAAACCGTCCATTCCATATTCTCCGGGAAGAATCTGCACATAGCCTTCATCTGCGTTATAAAAAGCTTTACCGCCAAAATAGCCCGTTATATCGCAAAGTTTAAATTCACTGTGTAATTTTAAAAAAAGCTTAATGTTTTCTATGTTTTCGGCTTTATTTACTGTACAAGTTGAATATACAAGTTCTCCTCCCGCTTTCAAATATTCAGCGGCATTATTAAGAATTTTAAGCTGTAAATTTTCAAGTTCCTTTGTCGTTTTATTATATTTTATTTCCGGTTTTTTTCTAAAAAGCCCATAGCCCGAACATGGGCAATCCGCAAGTATTTTATCGGCGCTTTCTTTAAGTTTTTCATCAAAAACCGCCGCATCTTTAACAGCCGCACTTATTATATCGACTCCAAGCCTTTTTGAAAGCTCATCAATCAGCTTTATTTTATGCTCATATAAATCGAAAGCGTATATTTTGCCCTCACCTTGCATAAGCTCCGCAAGATACGTCGTTTTACCGCCCGGAGCCGCGCACATATCAATAACGGTCTCTCCTTTTTCCGGAGAAAGCACATATGCCGCCATCGCCGATGCTTCGTCCTGCGGATAGTAATACCCCTTTTTAAAAAGCTCCTCATCTCTTACGGCAAAGCCGCTGTAA
Organism: uncultured Ruminococcus sp.; assembly: GCA_902784685.1. GTDB lineage: Bacteria > Bacillota > Clostridia > RUG12999 > RUG12999 > RUG12999. Next base: position 610 of record CACZWA010000173.1, on the reverse strand, counting down.
ACTTTTAAACAATCACCGCATATTTCGGTGTTTTCCGCCTTTATGCCTTTATTTAAAAAAGCTTTTTTCACCTTTTCTTTATCTGTTTTAAGTGTGTTAACCCTTATAGTAAACGGCGCGTTTTCACGACTGCCGCAAAAAATCTTTTCGGCAAAACTGCCATATTGCTTCATCATAAGAGAGCAAAAGCCTTCATCAAGCGAATATTTTACGCTATAATATTTTGATGTGTTTTTTGGAATATCTGAAATATCAAGCCCGCAGGCAAGCGTTTTTCGCAAAACACCGTTTACAAAACCCGCCGCTGAAGCTTTTCCGTATTTTCTTGTAAGGTTTACGCTTTCGTTTATTATCGCGTAGTCGGGTACGCTATCCATATAAAGCTTTTGATATACTGCGCTTTCAAGAATTGCAAGAACCTCTTTATCAAGCTTTAAAAGCGGCTTTTTTATGTGTTTTGAAAGAAGGTAATCCGCCTGAATATTATATGTCAAAGTGCCATAAACAAGCCTTGTTACAAAAGCTTTTTCTTTTGCGTCAAGACCGCCCAGCGAATCTGCAAGTTCAAGATTTGAATACGCGCCGTCACGTTTTACGCGCAGTATAATAT
>CACZWA010000172.1 GCA_902784685.1 uncultured Ruminococcus sp. | reverse complement strand
TTGTATTTTTTTACAGTTTTAGGTGATTATTGTCTGTCCTTATTCTTAAATCCGACAAAACGGCTTATGAGCTTGCAACCGGGCTTTATGAGCTTATGAAATAAACAAAAACCGATGCGGGAGGGGAGTAAAAATGAAATATGATTTTCATCTTCATTCGGCACTCTCACCCTGCGGAGATACAGATATGACGCCAAATAACATAGTCGGTATGGCTTATGTTGCAGGCGTAGAGGCAATTGCTATCACCGACCATAATACGGTTGGAAATGTGCGTGCGGCACAGCTTGTGGGAGAAAATCTCGGAGTGCGTGTGCTTGCCGGTATGGAAATTGAAACTGCCGAGGAAGTTCACGTGCTGACGCTTTACCCAACGCTCGAAATTGCCGAAGAGGTTGGCAAAGTCATTTATGAACATTTGCCTCCGATAAAAAACAAACCTGAAATTTTCGGGCATCAGTACTATATGAACGAAAACGACGAAATTGTCGGCGAGGAGGAGAGACTTTTAATATCGCCTACAACGCTTTCAATTGAGGAGGTTTTTGATATAGTGCGTGACGCCGGCGGTTTTGCGGCTCCGGCGCATGTTGACAGACATTCGTACAGTGTGCTTACAAATCTTGGCTTTATTCCTGAAGAATTAAATACAAAATGGATTGAAGTTTCGTATAAGGTAGACAGTATAGAGGAATATATCGGGTCAAGACCCGACCTTGCAAAATATAAAGTGCTTCGTAATTCGGATGCACACTACCTTAAAGATGTAGCAACAAAAGAGAATTTTTTGCCGTGCAGGATAGAAGAATTGTTTGGGAAGTGATTGCGTGAAAGAACTTTCACTGCATATACTCGATATAGTTCAAAACTCGGTAAAAGCAGGAGCTTCCGAGATTGAAATAGCAATAAACGAGGATATAGAAAATAATTTGCTCACAATTTCCGTAAACGATAACGGTTGCGGAATGAGTAAAGAATTTCTGAGTACCGTAAGAGACCCTTTTTCAACAACAAGGACAACCCGTAAGGTTGGCATGGGAATATCGCTTTTTGAAGCGGCGGCCGTTCAATGCGGCGGACACCTTGATATTGAGTCCGAGCAGGGAAAGGGAACAAAACTTTCGGTTTGCTTTGAGTATGATAATATTGACAGAGCGCCAATAGGAAATATGGCGGAAACAATGGTTACTATTATTATGGGTGAGCCGAATATAAATTATGTATATAAGCATAAGAAAGCCGACAAAGAATTTGTTTTTGTCGCAGATGAAGTTAAAGCGGCGCTTGATGGCGTTCCGCTCGATACTCCCGAAGTTTTAAACTGGATTAGGGATTTCATCAGCGAAGGGCTTTCCGATGCCGGTATAAATATGTAAATTTTTATATTTTATAAGGAGGATATTATGAAGAGTTTAGCAGAGTTACAGAAGCTCAGAGACCAAATCTCAAAGCAGGTTGATTTGCGTAAAGACCGTGAAAACGGTGTGCGTGTTGTTGTCGGTATGGCAACTTGCGGTATTGCCGCTGGTGCAAGACCTGTTATGAACGCATTTTTAAAAGAGGTATCAAAACGAGGACTTTCCGATGTTACGGTAACTCAGACAGGTTGCATAGGTATGTGCCGTCTTGAACCTATCGTTGAGGTGTTTATGCCCGGCGAAGAAAAGGTTACCTATGTTCATATGAATGAAGAAAAGGTTGCCCGTATTGTTGCGGAGCATATAATAAACAAACAGCCGGTTACCGAATACACGGTAGGCGCTGTACAGGAGTAAGAGAGGGGAAGCAAAATGAATATTTACAGAGCACACGTGCTTATTTGCGGCGGAACAGGCTGTACTTCATCGGGATCTGCCAAAATACACGAAGAGTTTGATAAGCTCCTTAAAGAAAAGGGACTTGATAACGAAGTTAAAGTAGTTCAGACCGGCTGTTTCGGTCTTTGCGCACTCGGACCCGTTGTTGTTGTATATCCCGAAGGTTCTTTTTACAGTCTTGTAAAGGTTGAGGACGTTAAGGAAATCGTTGAAGAACACCTTCTTAAAGGCCGTATCGTTGACAGACTTCTTTACAAAGAGGATAGCAAGAGCAATGAAGTTAAACCGTTAAGTGAAGTTCAGTTCTACAAAAAACAGAAGAGAATTGCCCTTCGTAACTGCGGTGTAATCAATCCCGAGGATATAAACGAGGCTATTGCCGTTGACGCATATCAGGCTCTCGGTAAAGTTCTTACCGAAATGACCCCCGAACAGGTTATTGAAACAATTCTTGCTTCGGGACTTCGTGGCCGTGGCGGCGCAGGTTTCCCGACAGGTATGAAATGGAAAT
>CACZWA010000171.1 GCA_902784685.1 uncultured Ruminococcus sp. | reverse complement strand
AAAAGAACGTGAAAAACGTACAAACCGAAACAAAAAATCCTGATAAGGCCGGCAAAAAACATCAGGATTTCAGCCATATAAAAGGTGATGTCGATGATTTTATTTTTTCTTTTACAGATAACAAAAGGCATTCCGAAAAATGAAAAACGGTGCGGCTTTATTATAAGGTCGCACCGTATATTTTATTATTTTTTAGAATTTCAATGTTCCTGTTGCTTCAAGAATAGAAGAAATAAGTATCAAAAGTATGCAAATAGGCGCAAAATACTTGATAACTACCGTAAACAAGCCTTTTGCATGGTACTTTTCGCCGCATTCTTCAGCTTCATCAATAATTGCCTTCGGCTTTATAACGTAACCTACAAAGATACAAATAAATATTGCAACGATAGGCATAAGTACGCTGTTACTGATAAAGTCAAAAAAGGTTAAAAAGTCCATTCCTATAATCTTTATGTTAGACCATATTCCGTTTCCGAGCGATGACGGAACACCAAGAACAACCGATATCAAAACAGCTATTAAGCAAGCTTTTTTTCTGCTTATTCCACATTTATCGCAGTAAATCGAAACAACGGACTCAAGAAGCGATATTGCAGAAGTGAGCGCCGCAAACAGCACAAGAAGGAAGAAAAGTGTTCCTATTACAGCGCCGCCGCGCATTGACTCAAATACCTTCGGCAAGGTTACGAACATAAGTCCCGGACCTTTTCCAAGCGCCGATTCATCTCCGCCGGAGAAAACAAATACAGCCGGAATAATCATAAGACCTGCAATAAACGCAATTGCCGTATCAAAAATTTCAATCTGACGTACAGACGATTCAAGGTTTACATCTTTTTTCATATATGAACCATAAGTTACCATAATGCCCATTGCAAGCGACATTGAGTAAAACAGCTGACCGAGAGCCGCAAGAACCGTTTTTGGTGAAAAACGTGAAAAGTCGGGCTTAAGATAATATGCAAGTCCTGCGGAAGCCCCCGGCATAAGTGCGGCATAAACCGCAATAATAATTGAAAGTACAACAAGAATAGGCATCATTATTTTACTTACCTTTTCAATGCCTTTTTCAACGCCGAAAAGCACAACAAGCGCCGTTGCACCAAGGAACAAGGCAAACCAAAGCACCGGCTCGACAGGCTTTGCTATAAAACCGTCAAAAAAGCCGTCACCTGCCGCAGCAGAAACTTTACCGCTTAAAAATATAGCGAAGTACTTTATTACCCATCCTCCTATTACGCAGTAGTACGGCGTAATAATTATACGACCATTTTTCGGAAAGCTTTCCGAAAGCCTTAATTGCACTAAGCCCTGTTTTCCTGCCGAGACCTATTTCGGCGCACATAAGTGTAAACCCGAATGTTACCGCCAAAACAAGATAAACAAGAAGGAAAATTCCTCCTCCGTACTGTGCGGCAAGATACGGGAATCTCCATATGTTTCCGAGACCGACCGCACTACCAGCAGCAGCAAGTACAAAACCTATTTTTCCTGTAAAACTACCTCTTTTTTCCATACATATCCTCCACTTTATCTTATAAAAATAAATACTTTAAACGCTTTTAATTAAATTGTTTAAAGGTATTAACTCATTATATACTCTTAACAAAAGAGGGTGCCTAAAAAGCCCACCCTCTTAATATTTGCTTTATTTTCTTCCTGCTCTTCGAGATGTTTTCTTTACCATATCGAGCTTTGAAAATTTTTCATCGCTCTCCTGTTTAAACTTTGACAGCATATCTTCAAAATTCATCGGCTCCTGTGAGGGTTTTGTCCATGTATCGTTAGCACGAGTAATTTTTGTATTCTGTTTTTTATCTTCTGTTAAAGCTCTTTTTATCGAAAGATTTATTTTCCCTTTTTCATCAAGTGAAACAATTTTAACTTTAACTTCTTGTCCGACAGTAAGATATTCATTAACGTCTTTAACATAACTTGAAGCAACCTCGGAAATATGTACAAGCCCTGTCGTTCCGTCCTCCATTTCAACAAATGCGCCAAACGGAGCAAGACTTTTTACCGTTCCGTTCACAATTTTCCCAATTTCAAGCGGCATGACCTATATTTTCCTCCTTAAAGTGAATGAATATTACGCCATTAAACTAATTTTTAGACTTATCATAGAATATCTTTTCGTTGCTCTTAACGTATCCCAGCTTGTCCCTCGCCTGTTTTTCGACATACTCATCCGAGCCGATTTTGGAAACTTCCTCGTCAAGCTCTGCGCTGCGCTTTTTTTCTTCATCAACCTTTTCGCTAACAACCGTAATAAGAGCCTTATCATTTCTTATCTGCATTGCCTGCGAAACAATCGTTACAAGGGAATATATAATAAAAGCTATAAATAAAATGCTAAGTATAAACTTACCCGGCGAAATTCTGACTTTCGTCATATCTATTTTCTCCTCTGATTTAAACATGTGTACGGTACATAAATCCGCTTAAATAAAAATGCCGCATAAATAATCACAGTGAAATTTACCATAAAATTTCACCTATATATATTATACTATTTTATTGGGATTTTTCAAGTCTTTTTCTTACAATTTTTTCGGCTTTTTTTTGGATATATTGCACAATTTTTACAAACTCTGACATTGCCTTACTTATTACACCGTATATTCTTTTTAACGGATATATAAAACAGCCAAATATTTTAATAAAAAACCTTATAACCGTTCTTAAAACATTGCTTGCCTCTCTGCTTATTGCAAAAAAATATCCGATAAAACCAAGCATAAAGCCGATTATGGCAAAACCTCTCATTTGACCGCTTCCGCTTTTAAAAAGTGTTGCAAAAAAAACGCACAGCACCGCCGACCAAAAGGTTAAATCAACCAATGCGCCCATACGTTTAAGCCTAAGTTCACTCTTAAATGCCCTGCACAAATCATAAATGAAACCGCAAACAAAGCCTGCAAAAACGCAGTAAGCAAAAATGACAAACTGCTCTCTTATGCTCATTGTGCTATCCCCTTTCCATTAGCCGAACAAGCGTGATACAAGGCTTTTTTTCGATTTTTCGGGAGCATTTGTGTCCTCGTAGATAATGCTGTCTATATCGCCCTCTATTATTATTTCTTCCGTTTCAAGGCTAAGCTTGTTCATATGAAAATTTGCACCGTTTATTTCAAGAGCCCCCATACTTGTGTAAACCACAACCTTGTTTTCGTCAAAGCACTCCATATCCTGCACTCCCGAAACGGATATTTTTTTTCGTCCTTCCAAAATTATATTGTGTACGCCGCCGTTTTGCATAAATTCCATACCTTTCTGCCCACAATATTCTTCGCTTGTTTCGTGGGCGGATAAAAAGCGGATTTCTCTTTTTGTACGTTAATCTACCTTTAAAATTTATATTTTATTGCTCCTTTATTTATGACACATATATTTTCAAAAAAAGTTAAAAATAATTAAAAAAGGGCTTGACAAGCCCCATATTTTAGTGTATAATAGTATATGTAATTTTTAAGAGAATATATGCACCATTAGCTCAGCTGGTAGAGCACCTGACTCTTAATCAGGGTGTCCAGGGTTCGAGTCCCTGATGGTGTACCACAAAAAGTCGCTTAAACAGTTAGTTTGAGCGACTTTTTCATTTTATTTTTTTC
>CACZWA010000170.1 GCA_902784685.1 uncultured Ruminococcus sp. | reverse complement strand
TTTGCAATAAGCGCATACTTATAATCCTTTTTTTCGTACTCATCTTTAAGAAGCAGAAAAAGCTGACGTACAACGCCTGTTGTATCGTGGTAAATTCGGCTTACATCTTCAGGTTTTATATTATGGGTGTTGACATTTAGCAAAGGATTTTGCAGACATTCATAAAACGAATTTACAGTAGCACAAGGGTAGGAAAAGCTGGCAGTAAAAATACAGTTTATAACAGACAGCTTTTCCGTTCCTGTTTTTATATATTGATGCTTACTGCCCGGCTCAATAACAACATAGTCGTTTGCTTTAATCGTTTCAAATTTGCCGTTTAAAATATGCGTAGCTGTTCCGGAGAGTGTGTAAGCTATTTCAATAAATGAATGTGTATGTAATTTGCATTTGGTTAAGTCGGGTTTGCAATCAATACCGAAATTTCTGTTGTTTATAAGAACAGTGTTTAATTTCCGCATTAAAATCATCACCTCAAACAAGTTAAACTTATCTACTTGTTCATTATATCATACCGATTTTATTTTGTCAATGGAATAAAATGCTGTGCTTTACAAAGCTCTTAAAGCCGCACTTTTATCGTCTGTCCCATGGTAATACTTCCCAGTCCTCAGGCGGATTTCCGAGATCCGGAACGTCCATTGGCTGACCGCCTGCCAAAGCCGACTGATGAGCAATAAGACCGGGGATATTATACCTTGCAACCTCCCAAATATTTGTTGGAGAAAGCTTGCCTGTTTCGTAAGCGCGGCAGAAGTCGTCAATAAGGAAATGGTGTGTGCCGTTATGACCGTTGTGTATTCCCTCATATTCTTTCGGCAAACGGTCTGTCGGCTGAACAGGTGATGTTTCGTAGAAGCCTTCGCCTGACGCAATTTTTTGAATAGCCTCATCATAATTTGTTTTGATAAGCTCTGAAATTGATTTTGGCTGAAGCTGGTCTGTAACGTCCTGCATAATTGTTTTATGGTCGTCATCGGGATTCCAGCGTGACAAGCTGTGTTTTGCGACGGAAAATTCATATCCTGCGCTGTCGCCGTAGAACTGCGCCATATATGTTTCGGGAGCCGTCCAGCCTATGCAGCGGTTTTCACATACTCTTGCAATTCCGCCATTTGAAAGCTCTAAAATCATAGTTTCGTTTGAGAACGGGTTATTGTAGTCGTTTTGTCCTTCTGTGCCGTAAATATCCGTTCTTTCGCTGCCTTTAAAGCCTAATGCCACAACTTTTTTTGCATATACGCCGGGCATAGCCGAAAGAATCATTGAGGTTGAATGTGAAGGATAGAAGAACGGCGGTATTCCGGCATATCTTTTCCAGTCCTCGCCGCCGGAACTGCGGAAGCTCATTTCCATATTTCGTATATCGTGGTTATACTGCGCTTCTGCAAAGGTAAATCTGCCAAAAGTGCCTTTTGCAAATTCTTTTCGGCAGAAGCAAGCGGGCGCACGGTAAAAGCCTGTTTCACCCATAGAATATGTAAGTCTTGTTTCTCTGACAAGTCTTTCTATTTCTTTTATTTCATCAACGCTTACGGCACACGGAACGGAGCTATATACATGCTTGCCTGCTTTGAGCGCTCTTATTACCATTTGACCGTGAGTATAACGCTGAGTAAATATAGCTACGGCGTTAATTTCTTTTGATGCAAGTATTTCTTCGTAAGTGTCAATTATTTTAACATCAAAATCTTTTGAAAACTTCTCGGCACGGTCTCTTTTTAAATCGCAGACAAAAACTTCTTCAACAATAGGGTCTGCTTTAAAAAGCGGAACAAAGAACGGACTGAATCTGCCGCAACCAACTATGGCAATTTTCATTTTTTCTCTCATTTTATTCGCATCTCCTTTTATTAAATAAAAACAATTTTAGTTGTAAAATCATAAAAATTTTTTTACAACTGCCGATTATGCTATTGATTATAGCATTTATTTGTGATATAATGTTTTATATATCAAAGAATAAATATAAGAAAACAAACTTCTTGATTTATTCTAAATTATACTTTTTAAACAGGTAAGCTTTTCCGCACTATCCGACATAAGCATATTTAAGCGCTGGATATGTCTTTGACCGATATTTTTGCTTAGAAAAATTACATATTTGTTTTATCATATTTCTTGTTGCTTTTGTAATACATTGAGCTATGCAATTATGGTAAAATTTATATTAATATGATTGGACGGAAAAGGCATGAACGGAGGAAAAAAATGAAAGTTAAAAAAATTGATGTTGTTTCCAATACGCATTGGGACAGGGAGTTTCGTTTCAGCTTTGAAAAAACAAGGCATAATCTTCTTGTTATGCTTGATACAACGCTTGATATTTTAGAGAGTGATAAAGCATATCACT
>CACZWA010000169.1:1182-3540 GCA_902784685.1 uncultured Ruminococcus sp. | reverse complement strand
CCGACGAGATGGTGGACTACATCAACAGTCATGGTTTCGGTCTGCGCCGTATCACGGTTACGCACGGCAACCATACCGCTTTCCGCTTCCTGCTGACCTACTACAAGCATATAGGGAATACGGTTTACAACCTGCGCTTCTCTTATCATATAACCGATTTTTTCATTACGGTCGTCAAGCTCACAGCGTATGCCTTCATCACAAAGCTTTTCGTAAACTTCTCTTGCATATTTCTCGCTCTTTTCGGAAACAACAAGCACTTTTGCCTGAACGGGCGCAAGCCATACCGGGAAACGTCCCTTTGTTTCTTCTGTGAGATATGCCATAAAGCGGTCAAGCGAGCCTAAAATTGCACGGTGAATAACAACCGGTGTCTTTTCCTGACCGTCTGTATCGGTATATTTAAGGTCGAATTTTGCCGGCAAGCAGAAGTCAAGCTGGCAGGTTGAAAGCGTATATTCCGCACCTACGGCAGGAACAACGTTTACATCAAGCTTAGGACCGTAGAAAGCAGCTTCGCCGATTTCTTCCGTATAATCAATTCCGAGCTGATTAAGAACATCTCTTAAAGCGTTCTCCGCTTTTTCCCACATTTCATCGTCCTGATGATATTTAACTTTATCGTCTGGGTCACGAAGTGACAGTACACAGCGGTATTTATCAATCCCGAAATCTTTGTATGCGTCAAAGATAAGGTCTACAACTCTGCCGACCTCGTCTTTTATCTGTTCGGGAGTAACAAACAGGTGAGCATCGTTCTGGCAGAAATGACGGCCTCTCTCTATACCTTTAAGCGTTCCGCTTGCTTCAAAGCGGAAATCGTGCGCAATTTCTCCGATACGGATAGGAAGCTCACGGTACGAATGCTTTTGGTTTGCGTAAATCATCATATGGTGAGGGCAGTTCATAGGTCGGAGTACAAAGCTTTCTCCCTCAACCTCCATTGCCGGGAACATATTATCTTTATAATGCTCCCAATGTCCGCTTGTTTGGTAAAGTCCAACCGTACCTACGCACGGAGTCATAACATGCTGGTATCCGAGCTTACGCTCTTTTTCTTTAATATAGTTTTCAAGCTCTTGCCATATTGTATAACCTTTCGGAAGGAACATCGGCAAGCCTCTGCCCACAAGGTTGTCCGTCATAAAGAGTCTCATTTCCTTGCCTATTCTTCTGTGGTCACGCTTTTCGGCTTCTTCAAGCATTTTAAGATGTTCCTCAAGCTCTGCCTGAGTTGCAAAAGCCGTGCCGTTTATACGGGTGAGCATTGTGTTATTCTTGTCGTTTTTCCAGTATGCGCCGGACTGGCTCATAATTTTAAACGCTTTAAGCGCTTTTGTATAGCAAAGATGAGGTCCTACGCACATATCAATATATTCGCCCTGCTCGTAAAAGCTTATGGGAGCGTCTTCGGCAAGGTCGCCTATATGCTCAACCTTATATTTTTCTCCCCTGCTTTCCATAAGCTTTAATGCTTCGTCACGGGGAAGAATATACGTCTTTATCGGAATATTTTCCTTGACGATTTTTTTCATCTCTTTTTCTATATTTTGTAAGTCCTCATCGGAAAGCTTTGTGTCTCCCAAATCTACATCATAGTAAAAGCCTTTTTCATTTGCCGGACCGTAAGCAAACATAGCGCCGGGATAAAGCCTTTTTATTGCCTGCGCCAAAATATGCGCCGCAGTATGACGAATGATATGAAGTTCTTCCTCTTTCGGACATTCCTTAACCTGACCGTCGTTATAAATTACTTTCATCTAAAAAACTCCTTTATAAAATAAAAATAACCCTTAAAGCTTACGCTTCAAGGGTGCATTTAAAAGCACGGTTCCACCTTGGATTTTAACTCATTTTTGCCACTTACGCAGGCAATCGGCGGCGCATACTTTACTTTTCCGCACCGCAGCTCCGGAACGGTCTTCACTCACGGCAGATATAAAAGGCTCACAGCAAATGCCCTTCTCTCTGAAATATCAAAGCCGAAGCTACTCTTTCCTTCACAGCTTTTATTTAATTACAAAATTTATTCTACCACAAAAAAAACGGTTTGTCAAGACCTATATTGCTTTTATCTTTCTATGTTTCTTAAATAGTTGATTTTTACAAAAAAATGTTATATAATCATATATTATTTATGTAATTAAAAATAGATAGCTCAAAACTTTGATGGAACTGAAAGGTGCAGACAAAAATGAAAAAAATAATATCGCTGATTATTGCTGTACTGATAACGGCAGGCTTAATAGGCGGAACTATATATGTTTTTTACGCAAGGCAGAAGGCGGTTGACGCTTCGTATAAAAACGCCGTTGCTCTTTTGCACAGCGGCTCTTATGAAGCGGCTCTTACCGAGTT
>CACZWA010000169.1:0-1148 GCA_902784685.1 uncultured Ruminococcus sp. | reverse complement strand
TTTCTTTTTCTGTTTTGACCGTGACGATTTTTTGTTCGAAATGAGCTATGGCGAAATAGAAAAACCGTATAAAAACACCGTGCCGCTATATTCTTACGCTTTGGCACGCATTAACTATGAAAACAAAGATATGAGTATGACAAAGATATGTTTGGATTTAATTTCAAACAGCTATCAAGGCGAATTACGCAAAGAAATAAGAGAATTTAAGGAAGCTTTTAACAAGGAATACGACAGCTATATTATGGAGAAATACCTTAAAGAGGAACAAGAAAAAGAGGAGCAAAAAAGAGAGGAGCAAAAAAATAAAGGACAGGCAAAAAGCTCATATTCTTCTTCGACATACGGGACAAAGAAAACATACAATGATGATACATATGATGTAGAAGATTATTACGACGCCGAGGATTTTTACGACGACCACTATGATGACTTTTACGACTATGAAGAAGCGGAAGATTATTATAACGAAAACGGTTCGTGGTAAAGAAAGGAGAGATTTTTATGTTCGACAAAAACATATTCGGTTTGTTTAACTTTGACGGTGACGGCGAAACCGACCTGTATTCAACGGCTATGGATATTGCCGCCATGGGGCTCAAGGGCAAAGAACTTGAAGACGAGCTTTCGCTGTATGGGCTTACAACCGATTATTTGAAGTTTATAGGAGCAGACCTTGGCAGAGATGCTTTTGACTCTGACGATGATTTTGATTCCGACGACGATTTCGACACCGACGACGATTTCGATTATGATGACGATTTTGATTCTGAGGACGACTGATTTTTGTTTTAAACAAATGCATAAAACATAAGTAAAGTTCACAGTCTTAATTTTGGAGGTATCAAAGGGATAGTTTGGTTGACATCTTATGTTTATTCCTCACCTTCCGAAATCTTTAATGCTAATTCAAAACATAACTTAAAATTTTCAATTGTCCGTCAGGTACCGTTACTTTTTTAATTTCGCATATTTTTTCTAAATACCGTTCATACTTAAAACAGGTGAAAAAGATGAATTATGAACTTTTAAGAGATTTTGACGGCACATATACCCTTGTTATTTATCTTGGAAAATTTAACGAAGAATTTTCGGAAGAAACAGGCTTAGACGGCGAAATAAAAAGCTTTGTTCAAAGCTTTTCCGCA
>CACZWA010000168.1 GCA_902784685.1 uncultured Ruminococcus sp. | reverse complement strand
GGCAGCTTTGCCGCCTTTAACCGTTAATGCATTAAGACCCTGGTCACCCATAAATACTCTCATATTTTCGCAGTGGACCTGCGCACTCTCGTCAACATATGCATATGCCTGCACATCACCTGCTATGGTTTTGCCTGCCGAAGCAGGCAAAACCGCAAATGCTGTTACGGCTGTCAATAATAATGATACTAATTTTTTTATACTCATTTTTCAGCCTTTCTTTTATACAGCCAAAGAGGAATTTCTACGTTTAATCAGAAACTTCTTGCTCTGCCGATGGACTTCATATTGCCGACACCTCTTAAAGCGAATACCTTAACATAGTCAAAATCTGCTTCGGGCTTATCTGCTGTTTCGTTTATATCACTGTAAAGGTTTGAAATATTCTCGTCAAAGAATTTTGCCATTACAAGGCTTGCACCGTCTCCACCCTCGTTCTCTTTATAATAAGCAACAACAAGGGTAGCCTTTTTTATATTGCCGTCAACATTAATGACCATAGCGTTTACATCTGTATCCGCACCCGAATAGTCCGCGGAATTGATTTTTGTGATAAAGCCTTCCGTTACTATATTATAGTACTTAAATGTCTTCTCGGCATTGTTATAGGAAATAACTCTTGCAGGCTCGCCGCTCTCGGCGTCATTGATTACGCCCGCATAGCTTGTTGCGTCACCCTTTGTGAATATTTCATCCGTAACGTTGTTTCTGTTTCTTGTATATACGCCGCTGCCGTAAACTACCGCGTCCTCGCTTGCACATTCAACTGAGGGATATACAACGTTTTCAATATTGTAAGCCTCTTTTGCAACCGTAACGGAAACATCGCTTAAATACATATCAAGCGGTTTGTCGAAGCCTGATTTCGGAATTATTCCGCAACGGTTTGCGCTTACTCCGCAATATCCCGTACCGTTATTAACTCCAAAGGTAGGTGTTCCTCCGTTAGTCCACTTAGCAAAAGACTTTTCTTCTCCGTTGACATATATCTTCATTGTTGCATCGTTTGCCTTTACACCAAGCTCCAGCAACACGTCGTTCCATTTTCCTACCGTAAGCTGGCGACACTGATAAGTTTCTGCAGAAGCAGCGTCATATGTAATATTCGAAAAATCAATTGCGCCTATACCGAATACATAATCCGGCGAATAAACAGTACTGTTATCAATTGCGTATCTGGAAAGTTTTAAAATTACACCGTTATTCGAATCATTAACAAATATATTGAATCTTACTCTTAAATAATTATAATCAGAATAATCCACTCCACCAAGCTTTCCTTTTTTGCTTACCATACTGAAAATCGGAAGATTGCCTGCATTCGCATATGTTTTTCCCGTGTATCCTCCCGTACCGTTTGCAAAAGAAGCAGATGAAAGATGAAGAACTTCCTTTGTGTAAACCTCAGAATCAATCTGCGGAGCCTGTACCGTCTCAACAGTAATATTGTTTTGTGCCGCTCTTGTAAGAGTTGCACTGTTTTTAAGCTCATATACGTAGTTGGAGTTATATCCTGCAAAGTCTGACGTTGCTGTATTATAAGCAGAAGCCGAAGCTTTTATTGAAAAATCGTGAAGCCTTACTTCAAACGGACAATTTTTTTGACCTTTTAAAGCTAATACACATCTGCTTTCCGAAGCAGCAGCAAAACCGTATGTGCCCTCGGGGAAAAGTCCGTTTGTTGCTTCACCGGCTATTGATTTACCACCTGAATAAGTAAAGAAATTTCCTGACGGTGTCGACTGCAAAACATTGTCAACATAGAACTTAACGTCTCTCTCTGTCGTGCTAACACCCATTTCTATGACAACTCTCTGCCATTTATTAACGGCAAGTCCCTTACAAATATAAGTTGCGGCGTTCGTAACCGTTCCTCTTTCAAATGAGCTTCCTCCTATGCCGATATAGTAATCGTATGAGGGTAATGTATCGTCAGAATTATATCTGCTTATTCTAAGCGCAATGCCGTCTGTTGCATTGCCGATATAAACGTCTGTTTCAAGCCTTACAAAATTATATCCCGAGGTTTTGTAATTAATATCACCAAGTGCACCTTTGGCAGAACTACCTTTACCTCTTAGATAATGTCTCGGTTCCGAGCCGGCAGATGTTGTTGCCGGAAAACTGCTGCTTGCATAGATTTTAACATTTTCGGCAAGTGCCGTATCATATACACTTCCTACTGTGTCAAGCGGAGCCGAACCGTTTGCGTATTCCATTACCGATGAACCCTGCGCTTGTGAGAGGCGATCGATAATCGTAACATCCTCCACAGCAGGCTCATCGGCAAGCGACGGCATAACCGTTACCGCCATAATCATAATTACAGAAAGTGCCAAACCAAACATTTTTAAAACTGTT
>CACZWA010000167.1 GCA_902784685.1 uncultured Ruminococcus sp. | reverse complement strand
TCCTGCCGAACCTACTGTTGCACCGTCTACTGTGTAAATAAATCCTGCAAAGTCTACTGTAAGTCCTTTTGTGAACTTGCCCTGCGGAACCTTTATTCCGTTACCTGCGCAACTTGCAAGTAAGGTTACTGTTTCGCCGTCTTTTGCAGCTGTTATTGCTGCTTCAAGAGTTTCATATTTTACATTGCCGATTTTAGCTACATATACAACCTCAACAAGAGTGCTTGTGCCGTTACCGCCATCTACCCATTCGTATCCTTCGGGTGCTTCCTGTTCAAATGTGCTTGCTTTGGCAACAGAGGTTTTTTCCGGAGCAGCTTCCATTGCAGCTTTTGCACTGCTGTCTACTACGATTTCACCTGTCATTGTACCTGATGTCAATGTAAGTCCGAAACCGTCTTTTGCATCACTGCCCGATGCAGATATTTCTACGTTACCGTTGATAACACTGTTTCCTTTTACTTCTACATTAACAGATGCATAGCTTGAAAAGCGGCATACGTCAAATGCAAATCCGCCTGCCGGGTTAGCATTGATGGTTGTACCGTCTATTACTATGTCACCGTTGTTGTTTGACAATGTGTAAGCTGACGCACAGTTCGGATTGTTAAGTGTAAGCGTCATTCCTTCAAGTGTCAAATCACTGTAGTTCTGCAAAAGAATCTTTGCTTTTGTAGATGTAATTGTTCCGTTTGCAAATGTAATCTTATTGTCTTTCAAAAGCTGGAACGCATTTGTTTCTGTTCCTGCCGAACCTACTGTTGCGCCGTCTACTGTGTAAGTTAATCCTGCAAAGTCTACTGTAAGTCCTTTTTTGAACTTGCCCTGCGGAACCTTTATTCCGTTACCTGCGCAATCTGCAAGTAAGGTTACTTTTTCGCCGTCTTTTGCATCTGCAATTGCTGCTTCAAGAGTCTCATACTTTACATTACCGATTTGAGCTACCGGCTCTACATTATCCCCATCAGCGGCAAAAGCAATGACATTGCACATACACAAAATCATTACAAAAGCCAAAAGCGCAGATAATACTTTTTTTGTTTTCATGAAAAAACCTCCTAAAAATTTTCTATAAGTATATTATATACCTTTTATTGTACTTATGTCAACAAAAAAATTTTTATTTTTTTGTTTTTATGATATATAACTAAATTTTTCATATAAAATCCATATAATTTATACAATAATATTAAAAGGATAAAAGGTGACTTTTTTGTTTTAACATAAATTTTGCACATATATTTTTCTGTTTTTTACACATGCGAATTATAACCGTACAATTTAGATTATTATATTGACTTTTTATGTATTTATATGCTAAAATAATATGCGGAAGTGATTTTATGCTTATAAATGCAAACAACCTGTCGAAGTCATACGGCACGGATGTAATATTTGAAAATGTTTCTTTTGAGCTTGCGGAGCATGACAAAATGGGCTTTGTCGGTTCTAACGGTGCAGGAAAAACAACTCTTTTAAAAGTTATTACAGGTGAAGAAGCGCCCGACAGCGGCAATATTTTTATCGGCAAAAATATAAAAATCGGATATATGAAGCAAAACAGCGTCTTTTCATCTGACGACACAGTTTTGCATGAAATGATAAAGGTTTTTTCGCATCTTATGGATATGGAAAAAGAACTTGACGATATTACCCTTGCGCTTGAAACGGGTGAAGGAAACCGCGACGAGCTTATAACCCGTCAGGCACATTTAACCGAAAGCTTTAAAAACGAGGGCGGCTATGTTTACAAAAGCAAAACACGCTCGGTGCTTTTGGGACTTGGTTTTTCCGAAAATGAATTTTCTACAAAAATAAATTCTTTAAGCGGCGGCGAAAGAACAAGGCTTGTACTTGCAAGGCTTCTTCTTGAAAACCCCGATTTGCTCTTGCTTGACGAGCCTACCAACCACCTTGATATACAGTCCGTTTCGTGGCTTGAAGACTATCTTACGTCTTATAACGGCGGACTTATTGTTATATCTCACGACAGATATTTCCTTGACAAAATCACAAACCGAACAATGGAAATGGAAAACGGCAAGCTTTCTTGCTACAAAGGTAATTACAGCAAATATGCAAAGCTTAAAGAAGAACAAAATCTACACCTTACAAGAGTGTACGAAAACACAACTGCGGAAATTGCAAGGCTTAAAGCTATTATTGAACAGCAGAGGCGCTGGAATAGAGAAAAAAACATTAAAACTGCCGAAAGCAAACAAAAAATAATTGACAGGCTTACCCGTGAGCTTGAAGCGCCTCCCGAAAAACAAGAAACAATCCGTTTTAAATTTACTCCGAGCAGAAGCAGCGGAAATGATGTGCTTTTTGCGGAGAATATTTCAAAAGCTTTTGACGGAAAACGAATTTTCCACTCGGCAG
>CACZWA010000166.1 GCA_902784685.1 uncultured Ruminococcus sp. | reverse complement strand
CGGGCAGAACATATGCGGATGACTTTATGTTTGCGAGCGGTACAGCTGCGGCATATAAATATACTAAGGCGGGCAGTGACGATTTGGCGATTCTTTGGTCAACCAAGGAAAATGGCGAAGATGTTTCTGTAAATCTCGGAGTAGGCAGCGTGACAATGTATGACGAATACGGCAACGCCAAAACTCTTACAAGTGAAAACGGTATATATAACCTGACACTCACACAGTCAACGTTATATATTGAAGGAAGCTTTAACGCTTTTGAAGAGGCAAATTAAAAATTATTGGTTTTCTATAAGATATTTGAAGCTTACCAAAACGTGTATAGCGAATTATGAGGAGGGGACATAATTGTCAGGAATAAAAAATATTGTTGTTTTGATGTTAATATTATCTCTTGCGGTAAGCTGTTTTGGAGTGTCTGTTTCCGCGTATGAATATATCAGCACGGACGGCTGGAAGAAAAAATCGGAGTTTGACAGTGAGCTTATAGTTTCTGAGGCATACGGCAAGCGCTGCATAAGTGTTAATTCGGTCGGTAATCTATCGGTGTACGATAAAACGCTTGACGAGTCGATTGCACCGGTACCGGAAGAAGAAAAATTATTGGAAGCAAAAATATATGAGCTTAGCTGTAAAGTATATGTTCCGCATATAACAACCGATTCGGTTAAGCAGACATTTATTCTTGAAGGTCGTACAAACAGCGGCAATATTCCCGTTTTATATGGTATAAGAATAGATAACGGCGTTGTAGCGTATTATAACGGAACAGGCGCATGGAGCATTTCAACCGCCTATAACGGCAGTGAAAAGCTTACGATTTCAGAGGGCAAATGGCATACATTTAAAACTGTAATTAACAGAAACGAAAACACATGCAGATATTATGTTGACGGCATGCCTATAGTGAGTGGCGGAGAAATACTTTCCGTAACAGGTTACTATAAAACTTATGAAAAAGCAATAAATAAGCTGACAATAAATTCAAGAAACGCATCGGACAGTGCGGATGACAGAGTTTATGTAAGCGATATATGCGTCCGCAGAATTACCGAGGATTACAAGGAAACATTTGTTTCCTTTGAAGGTGACGGCGGCACAGGCGGCTGGAACCTTGTAAGCGGAACAGGAGAAGTTTCAACAGCATCAACCGACGGAGCCCATGGCAACTCACTTTATATTGCTTCTTCGGGAAAAGCGTCGGTATTTGCAAAGTCTCTTGCGGAAGGAAAAGAAATAAATGCCGATAACGGCATATATGCCCTTGGCTATGATGTATATTTGCCGGATAACGTTCAGCCGGAGGACAGCAATACGCAAAGCGTAGAAGTGCTTGGTTTCAGGGCAGATGGTACTATAAACGCTTATTACGGACCAAAAATTTCAAATAGAAAGGTTTATTATTATACAGGGCTTGGTAATTATGACAATGCCGCGGTTTATTCGGGTAACGAGAAGCTTGTTCTTTCGGCAGGCTGGCACAGAATTGAAACCGTATATGACAGAGGAGAAGAAACCTTCAGTTATTATATTGACGGTGAGCCGCTACGCACTCCGAAGGGTGATGCTTTAAAGGTTAAGGTCTGGAAATCGGTAGCAAGCTATACAATCAAACGCATTGCGATAGGTATGAGAAACGATTACGGCGATACAGAGCACAGCGCGTTTGTTGATAATATTTATTTCAGAAAAATTGAAAGAGCGCCGACTTCGGATGGTGTAAGACTTTATAATGTTGCCGCAAGAAACGCGGGCGGCGAAGAAGTAAGTATGACAGATGTTTCGAACGAGGAAGATTTAACCGTGAGTTTCGATTATGACGCTTCAAAAAACTTTACAGCTGTTGCGGCGGTGTATAAAGAAGGCAGGCTGTTAAGCATAAATACGAAGCGTGTTGACGTTACAGAGCGAGGCTTTTCGTGTACTGACAGTATGGATATTTCCTGTGACGGTGGCGAGAGCGTAAAGCTTATTGCAATTGACAGTATAAAAAATATAAAACCGTACAGCGCCGTTACGAGGGAGGAAGCCGCCGAGCCTGTAACAATAAGGCTTAGGGGCTCCGATGTAAGCGATGCAAACTTTACGGTTATCGGTGATGAAACGTCGCTTGCTTATGCCTCTGTCGGTAACACAATGACAACCCGTCTTAAGGCGCCGGTTATGGACTCGGATGAGACAAAGAACAAGCAGAAAAAGTTTGACAGCACGGCGGGTGGTCCCGAAAGTGCATACTATATTAATTTTACGGTAAACAATGACAAGTATCTTCGCAGGAGCGACGGCGCCGTATATGCCGTAACGGTCAAGTATTCTGACGAGGGCTACGGCTGCTTCACGCTTGAATACAATTCGACAGTTGAAAGCTTTAAGGAAGCGGAGTAC
>CACZWA010000165.1 GCA_902784685.1 uncultured Ruminococcus sp. | reverse complement strand
AAAGTATTGACAATCTACTTAAAGTGTAGTATAATGATAAAAAAAGGGGGGTGTGGAAAATGACAGAAACTCTTAAAATAAGCTTGCGCGCAGCTCGCGTAAATGCCGGATTGACTATCACCGAAGCTGCGGAAAAGCTTAATGTTAACCGTTCTACTATTATTAATTGGGAAAAAAACAGAACCTATCCGACCGTGGAGCAAATGACACGATTAAGTACGCTGTACGGTATAAGTTCCGATTATATTTTTTTCTCTCGTAAATACACTTAAAGTAGATTATTAAAGAAAGAAAGAGCGAATGAAATACCGCATATATAAATTAAAGCGCCTGCGGTGATGTCACAGACGTTTTAACTCTTACATTTGTTTACTTGTACATACTGCAGAAACATTGTCTGTTAACATCTACGCTTTTTTACGTAGGTAGCTTCTACAGATTTAACAGTCGAAAATACAGAAATATTTAAGCCTTTACAATTATTTCGTATTTAACATCACTAAACACTGCTTGATATGCGGTAGCACTTTTGCGGTGTAAGTTCCGCAATAATTATGTAGCCTTACGCAGTACCGTTACCACAAGAACAAGGCAAAGTCAAAAGTTTGGTCATTAAAACCAGCTCCTTTCTGTGCCATAAGGCTTGTAGCAATTATACCATTAAAGTAAACAAAAGTCAAGTGAAAAGAGGTGAACAAAATGGAAGAACTGTACACTTGTGAGCAGATTGCGAAAAGATACGGAGTTAAAGTGGCTACGGTCTGGAAATGGATTAGAAATAAGAAGCTTAATGCCGTACGGATAGGAAGATTATACAGAATAAGGGCGGCAGATGTTAAAAATTTTGAAAGAAGGTGAAGAGTATGGGGACTGATACACTGAAAATTAAAATCAATGTTGATAAAACAGATTTGGGAGAAGCCAAAAAAAAGATAGAACATTTACGCAAAAGCATAAAAGCCGTTAAATCAGAGGCAACTGAATTAAAGGCTTTTATAGATAAGCTGAAATTAGAAATTAATATCTAATTTAACATCAAAATTATGCTTACAAAAAGGACAAATGTTTGAACCAGATTTAACAGTTATCTTGGCTTTGCACTGCGGACATTCAATTTTATATTGCCGGGCGTTAATTTGGTTTTTAGCTATTTCTAAACCTTGCTTTTTGAAGTCTGTAAATAGCTTATTCATATCTGACTTTTTGTTAATGTCGTATGCCATATAATTCACCTCCTCCGAGGTAATTATAGCACAACACATTTAAAAAAGCAAGAAAGGAAGTGAGAAATATGGGAAGGGAAAAACCGAATTTCAGGGAAATGCTCGAATGGCTTACAAACGAAAAGAAGCTTGACCCGCTGCTGGACGTGAAAGAAGTTACGGCGTTTTTAAGAGTCGGCCGCGGCTTTGTGAAGGACCGTATTGACTGCGGCGACATACGGACAGACAAGGGCGGAAAAATCCCGATAGGCGCTCTGGCGAGCTACCTTTTGGGTAATGCGAATTAATAGGAAAGGAGTGAGAAGGCGGAGAATCGGCAATAACGATTAACGCGAGGTATTAAAAATGAAGCAATCACAGTGTGACAGAATTATAAAGTATATTAACGATTACGGCTCAATCACAACACTGCAAGCATTTAGTGACCTCGGCTGTACGAGGCTTGCAAGCAGGATACACGACCTGAGAAAACAGGGTTATAACTTCAAGATTGAGGTTGTAACAGGTAAAAACAGGTACGGCGAGCCGGTGCGTTATAACAGGTATTCGATGTAGGAAGGGTTGATATGACACGGAGTTTAGCAAAAGAATTCAAAGCGTTTTTTGTCCGCAAACAAATTTTTCCCGTTGACAAGGGCGCGCAGGCTTTATGGTTTACGCTTCTATATTTAAACGGCCAGGGTGAATGGATTACCGTTAAATCGGATGTGCTTGAAGCTCACAGCGGATTAAGCCGTCCCGCTGTGATAAGGGCAAGAAAAAACCTTGCAGAGCAGGGGTACATAGAGTTCAAAGAAGGAATCGGAAACGGGCTTACGGCGTACAAGCTTCTTGTGTTACGTAACGTTACACAAAATGGTCAAACTGTGTTACAAAACGTTACACAGAACGTTACACAAAATAGTCGTTTTGCGTTACAAAACGTTACACAAAACGTTACACAGGGAGAAACGCAAGCCGAAAGCGGCGAAAATCAAGATAAATACAAGGAATATATTAATTATAATATATATAATAAAAATAATAAAAAAGATTTATTAAATAATAATATATATTCCTCCTCCTCTATTATCTCCTCCTCCGCAGTAAAGAAAATCGCGGATGAGATTGAAGGAAATGTTTGCCAGGTAACGAGTATGGTTTTAAGTGACATTGAAATGTTTCTTGCGGACGCGGACGAGGATTTGATTATGTTTGCTTCGCGAAGGCGTAAAGACGGGAGCGGAAGCAAGGCGGCGAAAAGAAGAATACATAAAGCAGAAAAAAGATGCAGCGGAAAAGAAAGCTGCGGGAAAAAGCGGTAAAGTCGGAAAAAAATTTAGTGATTATAGCTTAAAATCAAGCTATGATTACGAAGCCATTGAACAAAGAGCTTTAATGCTCGGAAAGGAGTAAAAAAGATGAGAAAAACATGCGGGATTATAATGGCAATCAGTTTATTTTTGGCAGCGGGTTTTGTGGGAGGTCTGGAATGCAACAGTCTGACGCTCGGACAAGCCGTTATAGGCTGCCTTGCAAGTATCGCGGCGTTTTGCATCGCGGGAAGGATAGGGGGTGTTATTGAGTGAGCTATTACCATACGCGCCCTTATTGCGGCGGAACGCTTGGCCCGGGCGAAAAATGTGACTGCGAAAAGGAAAAAGCCCGACTGCACAAGGCAAGCCGGACTAACAATAATCTAATTATACAGCAAAATTTAAAAAATGTCAAGGGGGAAAAAGACAATGTATATATGCGCAAAATGTAACAGTCTATTTGCTACACACAATGAATTTGACACAGGCTACGGCACTCATCTTGTCTGCCCATTCTGCGGAAGCACGGAAACCGTAGAAGCTGTAAGGCACCCCGTAAGCGGTGATTATGTCACCCCTGCGGAAGCGGAAGGCGAATTCTGCGAAGGTTGCGGAGAGTGGGTGCCGCAAGCAGAGTATGACGCGCAGGGCGCTTGCTCTGATTGCGTAAACAAAGTCAAAGGTGAATTTGCAAAGTTTTTTGGAAGTTTAGAACCGTGGAAACAGGAAGTTTTAGAACTTGTATCGGACGGGAAATATTTAAGGGATATTATTGACGAAAGGTGAGGAAAATGTTAAAACCGTATAAAGATTTAGTTAAAATAGATGTGACGCCTTATTGTGATAAGCGAGAGGGCAAAGACGATAAAGGTAATAAAAAAGAGTTTTTATATTTGAACTGGGCGAAATGCAAACAGCTTTTGCACGAAAATGGGGCTGAAAAGGTTTACTTTGAGCCTTGCACTAATGAGAACGGCAGCAGTCTTATTATGTCAAACGAAAAGTTTGCCGACAAGAACGGAATCATAAACAGATGTTATGAAGTCAGAGTTAAGGTTGTAATTGACGATTTGGAATTTGAAAGTCAATTTCCTTTGATGAACGGCAGTAATCCCGTAAAGGATAATTCAATGTCACAACAGAGAGTATGGAACGCACAGACGAGGGCATTTGTAAAAGGCGTAGCTATACATACAGGCTTGGGATTTAATTTGTGGATAAATTCGGAAGAAGATACACCCGATACTGCGGAAGATGATTTAACAAAGCACAGTCTTAAAGCTATAAAAACAAGAGTGCAACAAGAATACACAAAACTTTTAATGCAGAAGATGAGTGTTGCGGATATTGCAAAATCTCTTGGAATGACAGAAGATATGGTTAAAACTTATTTTACGTATTTCGACCAGCTTGAACTTTTTGAGGATAAGTTGCGGAAGGTGAAACCGTGATAAGCTCACAGGATAGAAGTGGTTATTTTGGGGCAAGTGATGTTTCGTATATTGTCGGGAATTGGAAATCTAAAACGTGGCTTGATTGGTGGCAAGTCAAGCAAGGTATAAAACGGAACAATATTCAGACAAAATATACGCTTGCAGGCACGTGGATTGAACACAACATATTGGAACATATAAGCTGTCCCGAAATGGACAAGCAGATTATTTTAGAAGATTTAAAGCTTCGTGTAAATCTTGACGGTAATTCATTTGATACGATATATGA
>CACZWA010000164.1 GCA_902784685.1 uncultured Ruminococcus sp. | reverse complement strand
AAAACTATTATATCACTTTTTTAGGTTGTTGTCATTTTTTAATGTAACATATCTATTTTAACATAACATTTTTATTTCTTAAATATTTTTTCCATTTTTTATCACTTATTTTCAAAAAAGTAATTATTGAATTTTTATAATCTTTAGGGTCTTTAGAAGTTTTTAATCGTAAAATCATCTCATACTTTTTACCATTGTCTTCAATATGTTTTAATATAAATGCGGTATTAGGTTTGTTTGCCTCAATAATGTAATCCGGTGCTTTAATAACTTCCTCGGCATATTTGAAATAGCGTTCAAAATCATTTGGATGTCTTTCTTTAATATGCTGTATCTGCGTATCTGTTATGATAACCTCATCAGTTGTTATATCATCTGTTATACACTTATATATTTTTCTGTCAAGCTTTCCTATGTAATGCACATCTTGTACCCCATTAATACTCTTTTTATTGATTATACCACCCTTTACCGCATTTGTCAACGGTTTTGGTGCTATTTTCACGATTTTAAAGCCCTCAACCCGAAGCCTTTCTACCCTTGTCGGAAGGTCTGCGGCTTTTGAGAATTTCGCATATTTTTCCGCAAGCAAATTTATTTTTTCCTGTGCCTGAAACTGTAAATCCTTTTCGCCTGCCGCACCTGCAATTATTGACAGGCCTTTTTGCTTCCTTATGGCGGTTTCTATCTGCCTTTGCATTTGCTTTGCTATATATGTAAACAGCCGCTTTGATTGCTCAAAACGGCTATGTTATAATTTATATTTTTTTAATTACAATACCTCTGCATAAAACGTTTTATTTACTGTTTTCAATCCAAGTTTTAATTTCTTCTTCGGTTGTAGACGATGTTCCTCTCATACCTTCTTTAACGTCCGGCAGATAAGCTTTTATTGCTTTTACGCTTGTTGAAATCCCACTGCTTCCCGATGTGCAAAACGGCATAATCGTTTTGCCCGAAAGGTCATAGGTTTCAAGAAATGTGTTTATTATTTTCGGCATTGTACCCCACCATATCGGGTAGCCGAGGTAAACGGTATCATATTCAGCTAAATTGTCAAACACCGTCAAAATTTCGGGACGTGCAAGGTCATCGTTTTGCTCCCTGTTTGCACGGCAATCGCTGTTATAATCAATATCTTCATCGGTATAAGGCTGTTTAGGTACAATTTCAAATATATCAGAGTCTGTTGCCGTCGCTATTTTTTCTGCAAGCCTTTTTGTATTATTGGTACACGAAAAGTAAATAACAGCACTTTTCTTGCCGCCCGCCTCTTTTTTATCTTCGGAAGCTATAGCCGAGTCAGCTGAATCAACTTTATTTGAAACGGTAATTTTCTGCGTTTCTCCGTCCCATTTTACCTCAAACTTAAAGCTTTCGGCGATAAATCTTATAGGGAGCATTGTTCTGCCGCCGATAATGGCAGGTGCAGTATCTAAATCGGCTTTTTTTCCGTTAAGATATGCCTCTGTACTTCCTATTTCAAGCTTTATTTCGTCATTTCCGTAAGTGAGGGTAACCTCGCTTGTTTCACCGTTCCAGCCAACTTCGCCGCCGATTTCTTCAATAACCGCTCTTATCGGAAGAAGCGTTCTTTCGTTTACTATAAGCGGTGCCGTTCCTTCGCTGTCAATAGCTTTTTCTGCGCCGTTAACCGTCATATTCGGATTTCCTATTTGCAAAACAATTTCCGTACCGCTATTCTTCATATCTGTTTCAGCCCCTGCCGCACAACCGGTAAGAACAAGGCCGAAAATCATAAAAATTGTCAAAATCGCCGATATTCTTTTTCTCATCTGTATTTATCTCCTCTTTATTCCCATATTTCCTTTGCAAGCCTGAATACTGCCCAGCCCTTCGGCCAACCGACATACATTGTAGCATGGGTAATAATTGCGGCTATTTCTTCTTTTGTAACGCCGTTGTTTTTTGCGTTCTGCAAGTGGTATGAAAGCGAAGAATCGGTTATGCCCGAAGCCATAAGCGACACTACCGTTATAATACATCTTGTTTTAACTGAAATTACGTCGTCATTCCAAACCTCGCCAAACAATACGTCATCGTTAAGATGAGCAAACATAGGCGCAAACTCACCGAGGCTGTCTCTGCCTGCTGTCTGAACTATTTTTTCACTCATTTTACTTTTCCTCCAATTCTGCATATTCTTCATCGCTGACTTTTTCGCACCACTCTGTTGATGTGTTTTCGCCCGGTACTTCAACCGCTATATGTGAGAACCAACTGTCTTTTTTTGCCCCATGCCAGTGCTTAACATTTGCCGGAATTGTAATAACAGTTCCCGGAACAAGGCTTACTGCTTTTTTACCTTCCTCCTGATACCAGCCCTCGCCCGATACGCATATGAGAAGCTGTCCGCCGCCTTCTGTTGCATGGTGAATATGCCAGTTGTTTCTTGTGCCGGGCTCAAAGGTGACATTT
>CACZWA010000163.1 GCA_902784685.1 uncultured Ruminococcus sp. | reverse complement strand
CCTCGGCGTCATCAAAAACCTTAACGCCTTTATGTTCTTCCTCCGCCGCCTTAACTCTTTCGGGCGAAATATCGCATATAGCGGCAAGCTCCATTTCCGGCACTTCCCCCTCCGCAATATATCTCGCGTGCCTGACGCCCATATTACCGTAACCGATTATTCCAAGCCTGACCTTTCTCATTTTAAATGCCTCCTCTATATTTTTTCAATTATTTTTTTCAGCGCGTTAAACGCAAGAGTAAATGTACCTTCTCCGCCCCTTGCAAGCCCCTTCATTTCGTCACCGAGCTCAAGCTCCGAAAGTCCCTCAAAGCTTCCGAGATGCGGCTCCAAGCTTAAAAAGCCGTCAAATCCGCCTTTTAATAGGTCGGTTAAAATATATTCGGCATTTCCGTCACCCATACCAAAGGGTACAACTCTGCCGCTGTCATAAAGCGCGTCCTTTATATGCATATATTCTATATACTGTTTTAAATCCGAATACGCCGATTTTGTATCAACTCCGCACTGCACAAAATTCGCAGGATCAAAAACCGCCTTAAAATTATCGCAATAAAGCTCATTCATAAGGTCAAGGCAGCGCTCCGCCGTATCGCCGTAAATATCCTTTTCGTTTTCGTGAAGCAAAACAACATCGTTCTCTTTTGCGTAAAAAATCATTTTTTTAAGCCTTTTTATCACCTCTTCACGCTCCGGATCTGTCCACTTTTCGCCGTTATGATAAAAGCTGAAAATCCTTATATACACGGTATTCAGAATTTTAGCTGTTTTAACCACTCTTTTAAAGGTTTCAAAATGCGCGTCAAAATCGTCTGTCAGCTTGATTTTTCCAATAGGAGAGCCGATTGACGAAGCTTTTATGCCGTATTTTTTCATTTTCTCCGCCAAAGCACCTGCCTCATTGTCATTAAGCAACGATATATTTTTCCCGTCAATGCCTCTCGGCTCAAAATAGTTAATCCCAAGCTTATTTAAAACGCCGAATTGCTCATCTGTGCTGCCTGAAATTTCATCGGAAAAACCGCTGATTTTTGTATATATCATAATCATCACCTCAAATACAATAATAACACAAATAAATGAAATAAACTACTTAAAAATTGCCAAAACTATTGCAATTCTTGCTATTATGTGATAAAATAAAAATATAAACAAAACGGAAGGATAAAAAATATGGATAAGTATGATTACAGCTTTGGAAGCTTCACCTATAAAACCGCGAAAAATGATGATTTTTATCTTCACGAACATAGCGAATACGAAATATATATGTTTCTGGAGGGCGATTCAAAATATATCGTAGAAAACAAAAACTATTCTCTCACTTCCGGAGATATTATAATTATACGCAAACACGAAATGCACAGAGTTTTTCACAACAGCCCCGCAAAATACAGCCGTTTTGTGCTGTCGGTTTCCCCCGATTTTTTCAAAACCTGCCCCGAATACGAAAAGGCTTTTCTTAAAAGTGATACCGGCAACAAAATCAGCTCGGAAACCGTTCATTCAAGCGGTATATACGATGCAATTTCAAGACTGCTGAAATATGCTGAAGAAAGCGGAAGCATACACTCACCCGCCGCGTGCGCCGTTGTTACCGAAATATTATACCTTATAAACAGGGTTTCCTCCTTTGAAACTCCTTATTTTACCAATTCCACGTTAAAAGAGGTTATAGGCTACATAAACAATAATTTTACCGGTGAAATCACTCTTGACCTTCTTTGTGATAAATTTTTCATATCAAAATATCACCTCTGCCGCATTTTCAAAGCGGCAACCGGTCTTACCGTGCAGGAATATATCAGGGATAAACGGCTTATACTTGCGAGCGAAATAAAAAAAGAAGGAAAAACTTTAAGCGAAGCGGCGTCAGGCGCAGGCTTCAGCAGTTATTCCTCCTTTTATAGGTTTTATGTCAAAAAGTTCGGCAAAAATCCAAAAAGGCTTTAAGCTCTGATTTGAACTACGGTTTATTTCGGCAAATATTTTTTGTAAATAAATTTTTTAAATTTATGCGATTTTTTTGAGCTTTTTATATCACTAATTTCAAAATTTGTGATATAATATGCTTGATATAATGATATTGTTTGAGGTGCGTTTATGAGTATATATATCAACTGCTCAAAGAGTGGAAATAAACGATATGTTCAGGTTGTTGAAGCAACATATGTAAAACGATCGGATGGTTCATCTACAATAAGCATAAAAAAATCATGGTCAAAGATGAGGGACTATGCGCTTGATGAACATGATTATGTTTGTTTAAGAAACCGTCAAAACGAGATCATGTTTAAATACAAATCAATTATTGAGGAACGCACATTCAAAGATAAAGACGGAAACAGTATCACAACAAAAATCAAAAGAATAGTATACTGGAGCAAAAAACAGTATGAAAAAAGCAAGCGTGACAACCAAAAATTTCTTGATTATCTTGAAAGCTGCAAGGAGCATCCCGACAAATTAAAGGATAAAC
>CACZWA010000162.1 GCA_902784685.1 uncultured Ruminococcus sp. | reverse complement strand
TTAAGCCCGACATTCGGTTCGCCGTTACTGCCGTAAAACTCTCGGTAACGGTATGCCCGTCCGTCAAAGTCAACC
The DNA here is from genome assembly GCA_902784685.1 of uncultured Ruminococcus sp. Classification (GTDB taxonomy): domain Bacteria; phylum Bacillota; class Clostridia; order RUG12999; family RUG12999; genus RUG12999. The sequence continues at coordinate 4,657 of CACZWA010000162.1, read as the reverse complement.
GCCCACCAGCCAACCGAAAACGGCCTTGAATAGCCGAAGTCAAAGCTCCGATACCGCTTCCATTCCTTCGGAATGGCAAACGGTTTTATAACATGTGTGAATTTTCTGCTATCATATCCGTCGGGATTATTACGAAACTCGGCGAAAACCTGTCCGCTAAAGCTATCCCAATCACCATATAACAGAGCTTTTTTCTCCTGTTCGGGAAGCATAGAAAGATTTGCAACATAGCCGGGGTCTTGCTCAAGCAATATTTTATTGTCAAACACCGTCGACGGAACAAAAATTCTTGAACGTTTATATTCCTTTCCTCCCACAAAAACGCTTTCGTAGTAGGTTTTCATCGGCTCTTTGCCTGCAATAAATCTTTCTTTTACCCATGCATGACCCACACCGCCCGGATTACAGGTAGCCCTTATATAGCACCTTGTTCCCGGTCCTCCCGGACGGTTTCTCGAAAACATATACGAATACTCCTCCCATGTAAAATGGGTAAGCTCATCAAATCCTATAAAGTCGTAACGTTTTCCCTGATATTTCACCCTGTCCTGTCTGTGCTGCATACTGCCAAAATATATTTTTGCTCCCGACGGAAAGCACCAGCAATGGTTGTTGCCGTTATATTTCGCTCCGGGATATGCCGCAGGATACAGCTCGGTCGACCTGTCGATAAGTCCCGAACATTCGGGGTAGGTTTTTCTGAATATTATAGCTCGGTAATGCGGAATATGCACCTGTCTTAACGCTTCCGCAATGAGAGCGTCACTTTTTCCGCCGCCTGCCGCACCTCCGTAAAGCGCTTCGTCTTCATATCTTGACATAAACTCCGCCTGCCTCGGTTGCGGCTGCCATATTATATTTTTATCTATTGCCCATCACCTTCGCTATTCTGCGGAAATTCCACTTCGGGCAAAACAATTTTTGCGGCCTCCTCCGCCTGCTGAATATCAGATTCCGCCTTGTTTTTCATATTCACAATTTTTTCAATTGCCGTCACGGTTTCAAGCAGTCTTTTTGTGTCGATAGCGTCAAGTCTGGTTTCCGTTATTTCCTCTCCGCTTCCGTCCTCTTTGCTACCTTTCAATTTTGCAACATGAAAATTAAACTGCCCGGTTTTCAGAGCTTCAAACAGTATTTTTAAAATTTTGTTTGCCGTTTCAATTTCGTCAATTTTTCTTTTTCCCACTTATGTAACTTTTTTCCTTCCTTTCCCTTAATTTTTTCATATAGTCAAGTACACTGTCTTTATAGCCTTCAAGCTCATAATCTCTAAGGTTTCTCATAGCTTCATTCGTTTCATTTATTACGCCCGCAATAAGCCTTACAACTTCATATTGCCTTCCACAAAATTCATCGTAATGCTGCGGTTCTTTTTTCTTTTCGGAGAGCCTGAAACCTTCCATAAGCGTCTGCTTTGTTATAGCAATCGGGTTAACGCCGTTTTTTATCGCATGTATCGCTTCGTCTGCGGTTAAAAAACACGGATAGGTTATTGCCAGATACAGTGCATAATAGTTATCCTCAAGCGGTAACATATATCTCATTTTTAAATCACTCCTTATTCCCCTAATTGGATCGTATTCTTACGCTGTGCGGATAAAGGTCCGAAATGCTTTTAAGACCGCACATTACGGTATTAACCGCAACCTGGGCGTCATTTTTCGAGTGTCCCCGTATTATTTCAACGCTCAACCCCTCGTCGTTATCCACAACGCTTACGCCGACACGTTTCATATCACTCAGTGAAATTGCAAGAGTGTACATAAGAGCCGATACTCCGCTGCATATCTGCTCCGCCCTTTTGCCGTTATTGGCATGACCTGTCGCAACCACCGAGCGGATTGCGTCATTTTCTCTTAAAACATTAATATTAATCATAATTTTTCCTTCCTTTTTCTGAAATGTAACCCGCTCTTAAAGCTTTTTCAAACAAAACCGATGCTGTTTCCGATTTTGTTTTACAATGTGCGGGTATGTTCAAATTTCTTGTATGGTATTCATATGTTCAATTATACCATACTTGTATTAAAAAGTCAAGATACTTGAACCTATTTTTTACAATTATTTAACAAAAATGCTTTAATCCGCTTTATTTTGCAAAAAAAAATGTAAAATACTCTTGACTTTATCACTTTAGTGTGGTATCATATTAAAGGTATGATATTTATAATAGAATAAATGCGCATACAGAAAGGCGTGAAACATAAATGAATATAAAAGGTCTTAAAAAATATGAAAAAGCGGTTTTTGCGCTTCGCTCGCTCTATAAAGAATACGGCTATTTAAGATACAAAATGAGTAAATTTGAGGAGTATGACCTCTATGCAGGCAACAAGGATTTTCTTGTTTCCGACAATGTAATCACATTTACAGATACAAACGGGAAGCTTATGGCTCTTAAACCCGAAAACGGCAAGGACGACAATAAAAATCTCGAAAAGGTTTTTTACGACGAAAATGTTTACAGAGTTTCAAAAGGCACTCGCTCTTTTAAAGAGTTTACGCAAATAGGGCTTGAATGTATTGGAAAAATTGACGATTATTCCGTTTTTGAAGTGCTAATGCTGGCCGCACGAAGCCTTGAAACGATTTCTGCCGATTATGTACTTGATATATCTCACCTCGGTATAATTTCGGATATTGTATCATCGCTTAATGTGCCCTCTGCCGCCGAAAAACGGCTTATACACTTTATCGGCGAAAAAAACGCACATGAAATAACAAGCCTGCTTGAAGAAAATGATGTGCCCGATAATAAAATAAAGCTTTTAAAATCGCTGATTACAACCTACGGTTCACCCGAAAAAGTGCTTCCGAAGCTTAGTGCTCTTATGCCGAGCGGCAAACTTTCAAAATCGGCAATTCAGCTTGAATATATAGTAAACGCACTTAAAGCCTGCGGTTACGGCAAAAAAATACGCATTGATTTTTCTGTTGTAAACGATATGAGCTATTATAACGGTATTGTGTTTAAGGGCTTTATAAACGGCGTTTCCGAAGGCGTTTTATCGGGCGGTCAATACGATAACCTTATGAAAAAAATGGGCAGAAAATCCGCCGCAATAGGCTTTGCGGTATATCTTGACAATCTTGAACGTCTCGGAGAGGACGAAAACGAATTTGATGTAGATTCCGTTGTTCTTTATAACTCGGATAAAGATATTTTTTCTCTTTACTCTGCTGTTTCACAGCTCATAAAGCAGGGCGACAGCGTTAACGTAACAAAAAATATCCCTTCAAAAATAAAATATCGCAAGCTTTATAAATTTGACGGCAAGGAGGTTGAGTTAATTGAAACCAATGCTTAATATAGCTCTGCCAAAGGGCAGACTCGGCGAAAAAGTGTATGATATGTTTGAAAGAGCAGGTTTTGAATGTCCCGAAATTAAAGAGGACTCCCGAAAACTCATCTTTGAAAATCCCGAAAAAAAAGTCAGATATTTCTGGGTTAAACCGTCGGACGTATCTATTTATGTAGTACGCGGCGCCGCAGATATAGGCGTTGCAGGAAAGGATATTCTCCTTGAATACGAGCCTGAGGTATATGAGCTTTTAGACCTTAACATAGGCAAATGTAATATGGCGGTTGCCGCAAAAAACGGATTTCATGACAATCCGCAGAAAACTCTCAGAGTTGCCACAAAATTTTCAAATATTGCAGGAAATTATTACAGCTCTCTCGGACGTGATATTGATATAATCCACCTTAACGGCTCAATCGAAATAGCCCCGATACTCGGACTTTCCGATGTTATTGTTGATATTGTGGAAACAGGAAAAACACTTAAAGAAATTAACCTTTCGGTAATTGAAAAAATTGTTCCGATAAGCGCAAGACTTATTGCAAACAAAGCAAGCTTTAAGTTTAAGTCGGCGCAGATTGAAAAAATCACCGAATACTTAAATAAAATTGTGAAAGGAAAAGAAAATGATTAAGATATTAAAATACGGCGACGAACCAAACAGCAAAATTTCTGCTCGCTCCGTGCCGAAAACCGATGTTGAAGGCGTTGTTGCGGAAATTATTGCAAATGTACGGGCAAACGGTGACAAAGCGCTTTACGAATATTCCAAAAAATTTGATAAAGCCGAGCTTTCTTCCCTGCTTGTATCTCGTGAAGAAATTGACGAAGCGGTGCGTCTTGTTGAGCCTGAATTTTTGGAAATTCTTAAAAAGGCGGCAAAAAATATTTATAATTTCCACAGCAAACAAGTACGAAACAGCTTTATAATAAACAACGAAAACGGCATCGTTACCGGTCAAAAGGTTATTCCCATTGACAGAGCAGGTCTTTATGTGCCCGGCGGAACTGCGGCATATCCTTCCACTGTGCTTATGGACTCCATACCTGCAAAAATTGCAGGATGCAGGGAAGTTATAATGGTAACTCCTCCGAAATCGGACGGAAAAGTTAATCCTGCCATTCTTGCGGCGGCTCACGTTGCAGGAGTGGATAAGATATTTAAAATAGGCGGAGCGCAGGCAATAGCCGCCCTTGCTTACGGCACGGAAAGCATACCGAAGGTAGACAAAATAGTCGGACCTGGAAACGCTTTTGTTGCCGAAGCAAAAAAACAGGTTTTCGGAGTGGTTTCAATTGATATGATTGCAGGTCCGAGTGAAATTCTTGTTGTGGCAGACAGCACCTGCAACCCG
>CACZWA010000161.1 GCA_902784685.1 uncultured Ruminococcus sp. | reverse complement strand
GCCGACAAGTATCGGGGCGCATTTTTCAAGTCTTGCTTCACGGTTTGCTTTTTTTCTCATTCTCATAGGTTTTTCCTCCGAAAAATATTTAACGTATAATATTTTATACCATTTTTTCGGATTAGTCAACTGCTAAAAAGTGCAGAAATTGTAAAAATTTTTGGACAAGTATTTTTTTAAGCCCTTTAATTACGACATTTTTTTACAGAAGAATAGTGCTATAATAAAAATGGTAAAAAATGGTAATTTTGAAAGGCGGCTTTTACAGATGAAAACAGCAACCAAACCAAGCGAAATACTTACATATAAAAGAGCGGAGGAGGCAGAAAAAAGAACGGTTATTTTTCCTGCGGCAATAATTTTGGCGGTTATAGGTCTGCTTGCGGGAAGGGTAGAGGTATGGGGCGTGCTTATGCCGACAGGCGTTGGCTGGGCAATTGCCAACCGCCACGGCAAAAGGCTTTTGCCTGCCATCTTCTGTTGCGCCGCAGGACTTATTCTTTCGGGGCTTGACCTTTTTAAACTGCGCACATTGGCAGCGCTTGCCTGCGTTTATGTTATGCACAGTGCCGATGAAAAGTTTTTTGAAGAAAACACTCTCGCCTGCGCTTTTGTGGGAGCGGGAGTGGACGTTATATGCGGAATAATAATAAGCACCGTAACAAAATCCTACGGCTTTGATTATATAATGCTGATAATTGAAGGCGCACTTATTATAGGCTCGGCAATTGCTTTTGAAAATGCCGTTCATATAATAGTGAGAGGAGGAACAATTTTAAACGACGACGAGGCTATTTCGGTTTATGTGGTTGCGGCGTGCGCCGCCGCAGGCATAGGAGGAACGCAGATTTTAGGTGTTCATCCGTCGGCTGTTTTAAGCCTTTATATGATACTTCTTGCCTCAAAAAAATGCGGCGCAGGTATTGCCGTGACACTTGCCGCCGTACTCGGCGCAGTAAGCGGCGAGGGAGATGTTTCGGGAGCGCTCACTCTCTATATTTTTACCGCAATAGGCTGTTCACTGCTTGCAAATCTTAACAGGTTCGGAATAATAATAGGTGCGGCGCTTGCAAATGCGGTTTTTACCGCCTGCAATATAGGTTCGGCAAGCTCATGGATAGTTACAGCGGAGCTTACATCAGCCGTAATGCTGTTTTATTTCACGCCCGAAGCCGCCGTAGAATATATAATGCATTACACGACAAAAAAGGCTTCTGTATCGCCGGGTAAAAGTATGCTTAAAGGACAGAAAAATGCAATATGCAGTGCAATGAACGAAATTGAAGGAGCGATAGATACCGTTGCAGAGGTTGTGAAAGAGATGGGGAAGGGCAAAAAGTCCCGAAGTACGGAAGGGGATATAATACAGAAAGTAAAAAAGGGAGTGTGTTCGGGCTGTTCGCTCGAAAAATATTGTACAGGTAAAAACCGCAAAAAAACGGAGCAGGCGGTTAAATACATAACAGAGCTTATTGCAAAAGAAGGAAAGTGCAGTCCCAAGCAGGTGGCGGACGTTATTGCATGGAAATGCATACACAGCGAACAAATTATAGGAAAAGTAAAGGACAGCTTTGCTTTTTACAAAGAGCAAGGTCTTGCAGAAAAAGAAGAAGAGCTTCAGCGCAGGTTTTTCGTGAACGGGCTTGAAGATATGGCGGAAATAATCGAGCGCCGCAGGGAGAGAATAGCCGAAGGTTATGACACGTACGAAAGCTTGTCGGAAGAAATTGCAGGGGCACTCACAAGAAACGGTGTACAGTGCGGAAGCGTTTGCGTAACAAAGAACAACGCCGGTCTTTTTGAGCTTGTTGCCGAGATAGAATCGGAGGAGCTTGGAAAGGCAGAACAAATCATATGCGAGGTTTCGGAACTCGATATGCATACTGTGAGTGAGGAAAAGTATAAAATGGGAACGGTGCTTACAATGAGGGAAAGGGAATATTTTAAATATGACGTTGCCGTACTCAGTCTTGACAGCAAAGAGAGGCGGACGGGAGATACAGCCGTGTGGTTTGACGACGGCAAGGGAAGTCTTTATTGCCTTGTGGGCGACGGTATGGGAAGCGGCGCTCTTGCGGCAAAAGAAAGCGGCTGGACGGCAAAGCTTTTTGAAAAGCTGGCAAGAGCAGGGTTTGAGCCTTCAGAGGCATTCAGAATTATTAACAACGTTATGATTGCCGGAAAAGACAATGAGTCGTGCATATCCGCCGATGCCGCAAAAATCAACCTTCGCAGCGGAAATGTGGAGTTTACAAAAGCAGGAGCGGCTTCAAGCTATATAAAAACAAAAAAAGGTGTTGAAAAAGTGGGCTGGTCGTCTTTGCCGCTCGGCATACTCGAAATAAGCGAGGTGCAGTCTAAAAATGTAAGCGTTTCGGGCGGCGGATATGTTGTGCTTATGAGTGACGGCGTACCTGACGCATCGGGCGACCGTATGGAGGGCGAACATGAGCTTTGCAGAGCGCTTATGCAATGTGAGGATATGCAGCCGAGGGAAATGGCGGAATACCTCAAAAGTTATAAAAGAATGAATTAAAACTCTCCGTTTGCACATAATAAAAATAAATTTGTGCGGGAGGAAAAAAGTGTGAATAATTATAGCTTGGGAAAACGTGTTTTAATAATGAAAAATCCCGGTAAGGGCGGTATTGAACAGGCGATTTTTATATTGAGCGACGGTGAAACGGAAGAAGATTATATAGTAAGTGAAGCAAAGAAAATAATTGACGATTTTGCAAAAAGAAACGGGTTTAAACCAAAAGGAATAAAGCCTTTTTATGCCGTTGCGGTAATTACCGTTATTGCCGCCGTGGCTTTTGCGGTACTTATGCGATAAAAGAGCTAAAAGAGCGACAGAGGCTGAGAAGCGAAGGTATATTTCGTCCTTTAAAACTCGTCGGCGTACATTGGTACGGTAGAGATTTAAAGGGCGGAAAGCAAGCAGTGGTGCAGTTTTTAAAAAAACTGCACCACTAATCTTTTTATAATATAAATATTAAAGAAAATTCACTAAATTGTTATTTTAATTAGTTTGCTTGCGGTAGACCGAGCTTGTCAGCACTCTGAAGGCAGGCAAAAGCTTGCCTTTTTAATTTATTGTCGCATAAACTACGAACTTATGTACGCAAATTTTATATTAAACGCTTGACAAACTCCAAATTTTGGGGTATTATATTATATAGAGTATTATTGGC
>CACZWA010000160.1 GCA_902784685.1 uncultured Ruminococcus sp. | reverse complement strand
AAATAGGCAGACAGCTTATACGAGGTATTCTCGGCAATATTAAAAGATAAATTGCGGTAATTTTGAGCAGAGGCTGAAAAGCAAGCAGTGGTGCAGTTTTAACAAAAACTGCACCATTAACATTGGAGCCTTAAGGCGTAAATAAAAAGTCGCTCAAATGTAGTATTTAAGCGACTTTAATGTGGGTGCAGGGACAGGACTTGAACCTGCGACCTCCGGGTTATGAGCCCGACGAGCTACCAAACTGCTCTACCCTGCGATATGGTTTAAAGACAGCGACCGACTAAAAGGACGACTATCTTTTTGTCACTATTATTATACCATATGTATATCCGTTTGTCAAGACAAATATTCCAAATTTATTAAAATTTTTTATTATATTCTCAAAATTAGCGCAAAGCTCACCGCAAGATGTACAAAAAATTACACATATGCTATTGTAAAATAGACTGTGCTGTGATACAATATAAAAAAATGCAGGAGTTGATTTTATGTTGGCAGTAACGCCGAAGAAAATGATAATAATAAATATTCTTAATATTCTAAAAAAATACTCAGATGCAGACCACAGGCTTTCGCAGAAGGATATTGCCGAAAAGCTGAAACAAGATTATTTTATGGAGGTTGACAGAAAAACAGTAAAACGAAATCTCCTTGATCTTTTGGAACTGGATTGCGGAATAGATTATGATGAAATCCCACGCACAACCAAGCAGAACAATAAAGAAAAGGACACCTCTTTATGCACAGGGTGGTATATTCAGCCCGAATTTACCGACTCGGAACTGAGGCTTTTAATTGACAGTCTGCTTTTTTCAAAAAACATTCCGAGAACGCAGTGCAAACAGCTTATTGACAAGCTTATCGGGCTGTCCAACATATATTTTAACAAAAAGGTAAATCACGTTTGCAATCTTCCGGAAAATCAACCTGAAAACAAAGAGCTTTTTTATACAATTGATGTTTTGGAGGACGCTATTTCGGAAAAGAAAAAAGTTTCGTTTGTTTACAACGCATACGGCACGGATAAAAAGCTTCATCCAAGGCGAGAAGCGGAATATATTGTAAATCCGTATCAAATGGTTGCAACAAACGGAAAATATTACTTGATATGCAATTACGATAAGTACGACACAATAGCAAATTACAGAATCGACAAAATAACAAACATTAAAATTTTGGACGAAAAAAGGAAGCCGATTAAAGATTTGAGCGAAGAATTGAATTTGCCTAAGCATATGGCAGAGCATCTTTATATGTTTGCAGGCGGGAGCGTGCGAGTTAAGTTCAAAGCAAAAAAATACATAATAGATCAGGTTGTTGACTGGTTCGGAACGGATATTAACATAGCGGAAATCAGCGATGAAGAAGCGCTTGTTGAAGTTACGGTAAACAAAGAGGCTTTTTTCTGCTGGGCAATGCAGTATGCGCTTCATACCGAGGTTATAGAGCCGAAAGATATGCGTGAGCGTATTACAGAGGCAGTAAAAGAACTGAATAAAAAATATAACGCAGAATAAAGACGGACATATGGGCTATTTTTGGTACATAGACTGTGGTATTATATATACATAAAACAAAAGGAGTCATGTGCCATGAGAAAATTAACTATTCTATGTGATGCGGACGATACAATTCAGGAGCTTACCGTTCATTGGATTAGCGAGCTTAACCGAAAATATAACAGAAATGTTAAAAAAGAAGATGTAACGTCTTGGGATATTACAAGAGTATATCCCGGACTAAATGAAGATGAAATATTTGCGCCGCTTTATAAAAATGAGTTTTGGAGCAAGACAACTGCTGTTGACGGAAGCGGATATTTTCTTGAAAAACTTGCCCGTGACGGGCATAAAATTTTGATTGTTACGGCAAGTAACGCAGAAACATTTGAAGCAAAAAAGAAAAAGCTTATAGAAATGTTTCCGTTTATAAAACCTGAGCAAATTATAAGAGAAAATAATAAGCAAAAGGTTGCAGGTGATGTTTTGATTGATGACGGAGTGCATAACCTTGTTGGCGGGAAATATGCGAAGATTTTATTCAATCAGCCGCATAATGCGGAGTTTGAAGAACGTGGGTATGGTATAACCAGAGTTTACTCATGGAGGGAAATTTACGAAAAAATATGCCATATGGCGGCGTAGCAAGAAAAAGAATTTTTTTTGAGATTTTTATATAGAACGGTATCATAATACCACCGAAATATTATGGAATCCACGGAATCGGTGACGCATTATTAACCGTTCGCATTGGGGAGAAAGACAACTGGAAAGATGGCTTAATTACACAAGACGGAAAAGTTGTTTTGCCTGCAGAATATAATAGAATTATTAGTTGCAGCGATAACTATTATCTATGTCAACGTGATGGCAATTGTGAGTTGCTGTGTGTATCGAATGGATAATTTCATAACATAAAGAAAAATGAATAATACACTTATTTTTAATACAGTGTTTTTAGGAGGTGAATTTGTTTTCTGAAAAAAGTGTCACCCATCATTGACAATTGTACAATTTTTATTTTGGTGAGGAGCTTCGGCTCCTTA
>CACZWA010000159.1 GCA_902784685.1 uncultured Ruminococcus sp. | reverse complement strand
GGTGACAGCAGGGCATACGGAATAAACAGAACTGTTGTTAAACAGATAAGTACCGACCACTCGTATGTTCAAAGGCTTCTTGATGAAGGAAAAATAACCCTTGAAGAAGCTAAAAATCACCCGATGAAAAATATTATTACAATGGCACTGGGAGTCAGCGACACCGTTGAGCCTGCCGTAAGAGAGGTAACCTTTGGAAAAGACGATATTCTCTTGCTTTGCAGTGACGGCGTTTCAGGCTCTGTAAGCGATGAAGAAATTAAAACCTGCTGTTATGAAAATATGCCGGAAGAAGCTGCGGAAAATTTGTGCAGACTTGCGGTAAAAAACGGCGCAACCGATGATGTAACGGCAATTGTGATAAGAATAAACTAATAAGCGGAGGGATTAGTAATGGATTTGACCGGAACTGTTTTAGGCGACAGATATGAAATAGAAGAACTTATTGGCAGCGGCGGTATGGCTCGAGTTTATAAAGCGCATTGTAACCAGCTTAACAGAACAGTTGCAATAAAAGTTCTTCGTGATGAACTTAAAGACGATACTGAGTTTGTCGGAAAATTTAAGACCGAAGCGCTTGCCGCGGCAAGCCTTACACATCCGAATATTGTTTCTGTTTTTGATTCGGGCGTTGATAACGGCGTATATTATTTTGTTATGGAATATGTTGACGGATATACTTTAAAGCAGTACATAGCACGTAAAGGCGCACTTGACTGGAAAGAGGCAAGTGATATTACACTCGGCATATGTGCGGCAATTGAACAGGCGCATAAAAACAATATTGTTCACAGAGATATAAAACCGCATAATATTATGATTAACTCCGACGGCGTTGTAAAGGTTACCGACTTTGGAATAGCAAGGGCTGTTTCAAGTTCGACAATAGTAAGAGGCGGTAATATTATCGGTTCGGTGCATTATTTTTCGCCCGAACAGGCAAAAGGCGAGGCAACAACGTTTAAATCGGATATTTATTCAATAGGTGTTGTATTTTATGAAATGCTTACGGGCAGAGTTCCGTTTGATGCGGCTGACCCATTCAGCGTTGCGAAAATGCACGTTGAAAAGACACCGATTGAGCCTAAAAGAATGAACAATAATATTCCGTCTTCAATAAATAACGTTGTTATGCGTGCGCTTTCAAAAAGACCCGAAGAACGTTTTAATAATGTAACCGAAATGATTGAAGCCATAAAAAGGGCGGTATCTGCCGCAGAGGCTGAAACGGAAGATATGCCCGAAGAAATTGTTACGGATGATTTTGACGATACAATTCAGGTTCCTGTTGTTAATAGCACTCCTGAGAAAAAAGTCAAAAATAAAAACGATAAACGTGATAATTCCTCGGCTCTTCTCGGAGTTTTGATAGGCGCAATTATTATTGCTCTCATTTTCGGAGCATATGCTCTTTCGGGACGTTCAAAGGTCGGCAGTAAAAAAATCGATGATTTTGTCGGAAAAGACTTTGAACAAATTGCGGAACAGTATGAAGACGAAGAAAAATATATAATTGAAATCGAAGAAGAAACAGAGAGCGATGAATATGACGAAGGCGTGATTATTGACCAAAATCCGAAAGCAGGCAGTCGTTATTCCGAGGCAGATCTGCCGATTAAAATTTTAGTAACCGTTAGCAAAGGTTCCGGCGAAATTATGGAGGACTATATTGGTGATGACGGAACAGAGGTTGAATATAAACTTTCTAAAGAAGGTTATAAGGTGGAAATAAAAGAGCGTGATTCGGATGAGTATGAAGAAGGTCAGGTTATCAGAACCTTGCCGAACGCAGGAAGCACAATAAAAAAAGGTGAAAGAATAGTGCTTTATGTAAGTAGCGGTTCGGACGACAAGAAAGAAGATAAAAAATCTACCGACACAAATAATTCCGACAGTAACAATACATCAAGCGAATCAAACGAAAACGGTAACAGTGAAAACTCTCACAATAACAGTGATTCGTCGCAAAGCGGCGGAAACAGTACCGCTTCACCTTCTCAGAGCAGCGAAACCACGCAAAACCCGAACGAAAGCAGTAGCCAGGGGCAAAGCAGTACAGGACAAACTGAAAACCGCGGCGCTTACGAAGGATTATAAGAAACCGGTGAGGTAATGAATGTCTGAAGGATTGATTGTAAAAATTAATAGTGGAACTTATACCGTAAAAACCGAGGGCGGAACAACCGAATGTAGCCTAAGAGGGAAATTTCGTATTGAAAAAAATGTACCTGTTGTGGGTGATGTATGTGAATTTAGCAGTGGGGTAATTGAAAAAATTGCGCCTCGCAAAAATTATATGATTCGCCCTAAACTTGCAAATGTTGATGTTCTGCTTGTCGTTTTTTCGGTATCTGACCCTGCTCCGCAACTTGAAATAATTGATAAAATCACGGTTATGGCAGAAAAAAACGGAATTATACCGCTTATTGTCATTACAAAAACCGATTTGGCATACTTTGATGATACCGAAAGGTATAAGAATATTTATTTGTCGGCAGGTTATAAAGTAATTGTTACTTCTGCCGAAAAGGAAGATGATTTTGAAAAGCTTTTAGAAGA
>CACZWA010000158.1 GCA_902784685.1 uncultured Ruminococcus sp. | reverse complement strand
TGATTTGCGGTAACGGAAGGTTATGCGGCGGCGTAGCAGACGGAGCTGGAGACCACAGAATTGTAATGTCTGCGGCAATTGCGGCAACAATTTGCGGCGCAGAGGTTGTTATAAACGGTGCGGAAGCTGTAAAAAAATCGTACCCGACATTTTTTGAAGATTATAAAAAGCTCGGAGGTGAAATTCATGTCTTATAGGCTCGGAAATTATCTTAAAATTTCGGTTTTCGGTCAGTCACATTCCGAGGAAATAGGCGTAATTGCCGAGGGACTGCCAAAGGGCGAAAAAATAGATTTAAAGCGGCTTGATGACTTTATGCAGAGGCGTGCGCCGGGTAAAAACCGCTTTTCAACGGCAAGGCGTGAGCCCGACAAGATTATTTTTAAAAGCGGCATTGACGGCGAGATTTTAAACGGCGAGCCGCTTGAAGCGGTTATAAAAAACACGGATGTCAGAAGCGGAGACTATAATTTGGATATTCCACGGCCGGGTCATGCGGATTATACGGCATATGTAAAGTATGGCGGTAAAAATGATATGCACGGCGGAGGACAGTTTTCGGGCAGACTTACAGCGCCGCTTTGCATAATTGGCGGAATTTGCCTTCAGCTTCTTGAAAAGCAGGGAATATATGTAGGCGCTCATGCGGCGGAAATACACGGAATTAAAGATGATTGCTTTGATCCTGTGAATATTAACGGCGGCTTATTTAAAGAAATTGCAGTGAAAGATTTTCCTGTTATTAACGATGAGTGCGGAAGGAAAATGCAGGCGGAGATTGATAAGGCAAGAGAAAATCTTGATTCCGTGGGCGGAATAATAGAATGCGCCGTAACGGGACTGTCGGCAGGGCTTGGCGGACCTCTTTTTGAAGGGCTTGAAGGCGAGCTTGCAAGGGGACTTTTCGGTATTCCCGCTGTTAAGGGTGTGGAGTTCGGGGCAGGCTTTAATGCGGCAAGAATGTACGGCTCGGAAAATAATGATGAATTTTATTATGACGGCGAAAACGTTAAAACCTACACAAATAACTGCGGCGGTATTCTCGGCGGTATAACGGACGGTATGCCGCTTACGTTGAGAATTGCGGTTAAGCCCACGCCGTCAGTTGCAAGAGAGCAGAAATCGGTTTCACTTTTAAAAAAAGAAAATACTGCACTTAATATTAACGGCAGGCATGACCCTTGCATTGTTCAACGGGCTGTTCCCGTTGCGGAAGCGGTTACTGCCGCAGTTATATATGATATTTTAAAAGGAGGTCAAGACTAATGGATTTGGAACAGGCAAGAAAAGAAATTGATAAAACGGACAGCGAGCTTGTTAAGCTTTTTGAAAGGCGTATGCAGGCGGCGGAGCAGATTGCGGAATATAAGGCGAAAAACGGAATGGTGATTTTAAATTCCGCAAGGGAAAGGGAGATTATCGGCAATGTAACAAAGGCGGTGTCGCCTGAGCTTGCTACATATACCAAAATACTTTACAATACGCTTTTTGACGTGAGCCGAAGCTATCAGTGTTCAAAAATTTACAAAAGCTTGCCTCTTACGGAGAAGATTAATCTTACGGTTGAAAATACCGAAAAAGAGTTTCCTTCATCATCTACCGTTGCCTGTCAGGGAACGGAAGGTGCGTATTCGCAGGCGGCTTGCGAGAAGCTTTTTTCTATGCCGACAGAAATGTATTTCGGCGATTTCAGAGGCGTTTTTGAGGCGGTCAGCAGCGGTATGTGCCGCTATGGCATTTTGCCGCTCGAAAACAGCGTTTACGGCTCTGTTACCGAGGTTGTTGACCTTATGAGCGACTACGATTTTAATATTGTAAAATCGGCAAGAATACAGATTTGCCATGCTCTGCTTGCAAAACCGGGAAGCGGCGGGATAAAAGAAGTTATTTCGCACAGTCAGGCGCTCGGTCAATGTGAAGAATATCTAAAAAAGAGCGGCGTAAAAATAACGGTATGCGAAAATACAGCAGTTGCGGCAAAAATTGTAGCAGAGTCCGAGAGAACAGACCTTGCGGCAATTGCTTCACCTGCCTGCGCCGAACTGTACGGACTTAAAATCATAAAAGAAGGCATAGCAAACAGTGATAATAACTACACCCGCTTTGTTTGTATCTCAAAGAAACCCGAAATATACCCCGGCGCAAATAAAATATCTATCATAACCACACTTTCGCATAAGCCGGGCGCTCTTTATGAGCTTATTTCACGCTTTGCGGCTGTAGGAATTAACCTTACAAAAATCGAAAGCCGACCGATAGCCGGAAAGGATTTTGAGTTCAAGTTCTACCTTGAAATGGCGGTTTCGGTTTATTCAAAAGAGCTTATGAGCCTACTTTCGGAAATGTCACTGCAAAACGGCGAGTTTAAATTCCTCGGCGCATACAGCGAAATTTAAAAACAATTAATTCTCTATCATTTTATTATTTTGCGGAGTACGTTTTTGCGTCTCCGCAAAAAATTTATAAAAATTGGAAAGTTGTAAAATAAAATGACCAAAATAATTGAACCATACTGAAACCTATGGTATAATGTTAAGTGACAAAACAAAACAGAACCGGAGGTTAGAATA
>CACZWA010000157.1 GCA_902784685.1 uncultured Ruminococcus sp. | reverse complement strand
CTTTTTTGTTGTAATATTATTATATTATAAATATTATTTGAAATATATATAAATTTTACTTTATTTATTAGAAATATTATTAGAAATAATATTTGGAGGGCAGTTTTTTTGAATAATGTGATTTTACCCGAAAATATAAGCGTAGGTTTTTTTGACGCAAAAAACAAATATGTTAATATTGACATTACGAAAAGAAGGGCTGTCAAGATATTTGAAATTGAGCTTCCGATTGAGAGTGGAGGTATATCGTATATTGACGATGATAAAGCCCCTATTGAGCCAACCACGCTAATATGCGCAAAGCCCGGACAGATGCGCAGAACAAGACTGCCGTTCAGATGTAGATATATACATGTTATGGTAACTCACGGTGCAATTTACGATATACTTATATCTGCTCCCAATTACATCAAAATAGGAGACTATTCAGAATATAAAAAAATCTTTTCGGATATGTATGAATACTATAACAGAGCGGAAAGCAAAGCAATTATTATGTTATCGTCGCTTTTTTTGCGGCTTGTATATTTAATACACAAGGATTCACATAATATGCCTGAGGTAAACGGACTGAGTCTTGGCTGTAACAGTCTTATACAAAATGCGATAAGTTATATGAAAGAAAACATTGAAAAACCGCTTACGCTTTCCGAAATAGCCGCATATGTATCTTTAAGTCCGGTATATTTTCATAACTGTTTTAAAGCCGCTATCGGAAAAACACCTCATGATTTTTTGACCGAACAGCGAATAAAACGTGCGACGATTCTGCTTATTTCAAAGGACTGGAATCTTGCTGAGATTGCCTATGCATGCGGATTTTCATCACAGAGCTATTTTAATTATGTGTTTAAGCGTGAAATGGGGCTTACTCCGAGAGAATATGTGAAGGTTAGCTTTGAAAAATATGAGAAAACCATTACTGATAAATAGCTTAAAAGTCGAAGAAAACAAAATATAGGTAATGAATAAATTTAAATGGCGAAATATACCTTCGCTTTTCAGCCTCTGCTTAAGCTTAATGACTTTGTCATTAAGCTGAAATCGGGCGAGAGTTTCGCCCGATTTTTTGCGTTTCTAACTATTGACAAAAAAATCCCCGCAAGATATAATATATTTGAATAAAAATAAAAAGAGGCTGAAAATGAATACAAAAGAAAATCCTATGGGTACAAAGCCGCTTGGCAAACTGCTTTTTTCAATGGCAGTTCCTGCGGTTGTTGCTAACCTTGTTAACTCTCTTTACAATATTGTAGACCAAATTTTTATAGGGCAGGGAGTGGGCTATCTCGGCAATGCCGCAACAAGTATTGCCTTTCCGCTTACAGCTCTTTGCCTTGCTTTCGGGCTTATGTTCGGACTTGGCGGAGCGGCGAACTTTAACCTTTCGCTCGGCAGAAAAGATGAGACAAAAGCAAGGAGCGTTGCGGGTACTGCCGTTACGATGATTATATTTTTCGGTATCTGCGCCTTTCTTTTAACAAATCTGTTTCTTGAAAAACTGCTCATAATGTTCGGCGCAACAGACAACATTCTGGGATATGCCAAAGAATATACAAAAATAACCTCTTTCGGCATACCGTTTCTTATGTTTTCGATAGGAATAAATGCCATTGTCCGTGCGGACGGAAGCTCTACCTACTCGATGGCGGCAGTGGTTTCGGGAGCGGTGCTTAACACCATACTCGACCCGATATTTATATTTGTGTTTAACTGGGGAATAAGCGGCGCCGCATGGGCAACGCTTATAAGTCAGATTTTGTCCGCCTTAATTCTTGCGTTATATTTCAGAAGATTTAAGAGCGTGAAATTCACCGCAAAAGATTTCGTTCCGAATACAAATGCGCTGTTTAGTATTATGTCGGTCGGAATATCCTCGTTTATTTTTCAGTCGTCAAATATGATTGTGCAGATTGTGGCAAACAATATGCTCCGCAAATACGGTGCGCTTTCGGTTTATGGCAGTGATATTCCAATAGCCGTTGCAGGAATTGTGCTTAAAATAAATATGATTTTCACCGCCGTGATTATAGGTATCGTTCAAGGCGCACAGCCGATTATAGGCTATAACTACGGCGCAGAAAAATACGATAGGGTAAAAAAGACGGTAAAACTTATGTTAAGCTCTGCACTTGTAATATCACTTACCGCATTTTTGTGCTTTGAATTGTTTCCGCTTCAGCTCATATCGTTGTTTGGCGAAGGCAGTGAGCTTTATTTTGCTTTTGGCGTAAAATATATGAGAGTTTTTCTGTTTTTTACCGTTTTAAACGGAATACAAATTTCAAGTACGACTTTTTTTCAGGCAATCGGCAAGGCAGGCAAAGGCGCTCTTTTGTCACTCACCAAGCAGGTTATTTTCCTTCTTCCTCTGCTTGTGATTTTGCCGCTGTTTATGGGCGTTGAAGGTGTTATGTATGCAGGGCCGCTGTCCGATTTGATTGCGTTTTTAACGGCAGTTACCATGCTGATTTTAGAAATTAAAAGTATGCCGAAATGAGCAGAGGCTGAGGGCTGAGAAGCGAAGGTATATTTCGTCCTTTAAAACTCGTAGGCGTACTTTTGTACGGTAGAGATTTAAAGGGCGGAAAGCAAGCAGTGGTGCAGTTTTTAAAAAAACTGCACCACTAACCTTATAATCAAAAATGTTAAATAAAAAACCATTAAATTTTTTACGTTAAATTGGTTTGCTTGCGGTAGACCGAGTTTGTCAGCACTCTGAACGGGGCGGATTTTCCGCCCCGATATGCTTTTAATATGCTTTTCCGTTCCATGAAAAATATGTATCGTTATTAAGCTCGAAATAGTAGTCGACACCGTTTTCATCATTAACGTACTTATATTCGTGAAGTGCATAATTAACAATTGTTTCGATTTTCGCCCTGTCGGTGATAATTTCAGACATGCCGATATTTGCAAAATATGAACCTGAATCTTCAAGAGTTTCAGTTGGTTCTTTAAAGTTTCCGGTTGCCTCATCGAAACGTCTTACTCCTATGCGCTTTACCTTGTCTGGCGTAAATTCTATATCGGCAAAGCCCTCTATGCTGTGTAGCACTGCAAGAGTATTGGTGAAGCCATCCGTTATGCAATAGGTGTTTTCTCTGTCAAGAGTTCTTGTGCCTGTATAATTACTACCGTCCGCATACACAAGCGGCGTTGTAAAATGAACGCTTATATATGCAGGTGCACCGACATAGTCATATTCACCGTTATAAAGAGTGGAGTCCTCGTCGTAAGGTAAAGCTTTAATATCCTTTTGAAGAGCATCTTTTATAAGTTCAAAAGCAGGGTCACCTTCGTTTATTGTAATACGATTGTTTTCACCTGCATTTCGAAGCATAGTTTCAACAGTAAAGTAGGTAATATGCGCATTTTCGTTACCGTAGGGTCTGTAACGATTGTTCACCCACTTATCGATTTTTGTTACAGGCTCTATGTATTCCCTGTCGGCATCATGCTCGTAATAGTAATAGCGGATTAAATGTCTGCCGTTTTTTAAAGTGTAATCAATATTTATACTGCAATCATTTTGCTCATGATGATTTTTAACTCTGTATTTATGGAAATTTATAACCTTTAAAATATCTTCTTTTGCGGTTATTTCGCTTTTTACAGGGTTTTTCTCATGCAGGTATGAGTGAGTTTCATTATCGAAAGTGCTTAAATCATAGGGATAATCTTTATTTACAGATACCGAGACTACACGGTTAATATCGGGTACACGTCTTTCGTAACCGAAAATATCGTACTTAAAGCCGCCGAAAACTGCCAGCACACAGGCAAGGAAAATGCAGGCATAAAGAGGCACGCCTTTAAAGGTTATGCGGCGTTTGTTTATCATATTTGCAATGGCTATTGCAACAAGCCCGAAGGGCAGTGTCCAAAAGATATTTTCCTTAAACCAGATTGAAAAATACCAGTAACTGAAAATTCCGCCGAAAAGAGCCGCAAGCGCAACAAAAATGTTCTTTGCGGATTTAAATACAAAAGCTTCGCCGTTTTTTTCGAGGTCACGGAATTTATATATAAAGTACGAAACCGTAAGGAGTATAACAGTAGCAATTATGTATATTATGCAGCGTTTTGAAGCCAAAAGTTCAGGCGTAATGTATATATACGAAAGGAGATTTGATACACTGCCCGAATACCCGTATAAAAAGCTTCCTGTAATATTGTCTATATAGAAAAGTACAACAGCCGGAAGCGCAGAGCATATAAGCATTATTGCCGCATGGGACAATATGCTGCCTGTAAACATGGCGGTAAAGGTTATGCATGCAAACGCAATATAGCTGTAAAGAAGCTGTGAGCCGGTCCAAATAAGGAGGTGAAGAAATCGCAAGTTTATATCACTGCCGAGAAGCTTTGAGACAACGACTATTGCGCTTACAACAAGCACGGGAACGGTTAGAAGGATAAACGCAGACACAAGCTTGCTTAAATATATCTTTCGCCTTTTAAGCGGCATACCGTGATAAAAGGAAATTGCCGACGGCGTATTCAAAAAGCGGAAAAGTACAACGGCAAGCAGAGCGCCTGCGCATATTGCGCAAAAGTGCGGGAAATAGCAACGTCCGTAAAGCTCGCTGGTATAATACGTTGTCGGGTCATGCGAAGTTACATGGTTTATGCGATAATAATTGTCCATATAAAAACCGAAAAATGTCGAGAAAAATATAAGTGCCGCATAAAGAGCGCTGAAAATGCCGAAGCGTCTGAGGTCAGCCTTTATTAAACCTTTTTCAAATAACGAGT
>CACZWA010000156.1 GCA_902784685.1 uncultured Ruminococcus sp. | reverse complement strand
TAAGTTGAAAGGATACCGGTCTGCCGTGAGGACAGTACATAACATCATTATCTGCCAATATCTTTTTAGCAAGTGCTTCAAGTTCTGTTCTTGTGGTTATGTTTCCGCCCTTTATTGCGGCTTTACAAGCGACGGTATGATAAATTCTGTCAAGTCTTTCGCTTTCGGGAATGCCTTTAGTTATAAGACCTTGTGCGGCCTCTACAAGCATATCGGTTATATCCTCGCCGTGAAGCATAGCCGGAACGGCTCTGACAAGAATTGTAGAGTTGCCGAAGTCTTCAAGTTCAAAACCTGCTTTTTCCATTAGTTCAAGATTTGAAACAACCGCATCAAATTCTTCCCTCGAAAGTCTTACATTTTGAGGCATTAAAAGCTGCTGACTTTCATTTTTTGCATTTTCTTTAAGTTTATTAAAATTAAGCCTTTCGTGGGCGGCATGTTTATCAACGAGATATATACTATCGCCTTTTTGAGCGATTATATATGTAGAAAAAGCCTCGCCGATAAATATTACTTCTTCTTCGGAGATAATATTTGTTTCTTGATGTATTTCGGGTCTTTCTATCGGTTTTTTCTCTGTTACAGGGGGTTGTACCGGCTTTGCCGGCTCGTCAACTTCAATATCCACATAAGAATTGTTTATTACTTTTTTTACATCTTCCCGCTCAAAAAACGGCGTGTTATCGCTTTTAAAGGTAAAACTGTTTTTAAAATTGTCTTTTTTTCTTATTATTGTTTCGGGATATGCTTTTTCTACTATTGTTTGCTGAGTATAAGTATCCGTAGGCATTTTTGTAAAACTCTGCGGAGTTTTATTGTTTATTTTTATTTCGGGTCTTGTATCTCCGTTTGATATAGCATTTTTTACGGCGATATAAACCTCATCAAATATCTTTTTTTCGTCAGAAAATCTCACTTGAATTTTAGCCGGGTGAACATTAACATCGACCGTTTCAAAAGGTACGGTAATATTTATCACGAATGCAGGATATTTTCCGACCATAGCACTGTTTTTATATGCCTGCTCACATGCTGCCATAACGGTATTTGACTGAACATATCTTCCGTTAAGGAAAATATATTGAGCCGACCTCGATTTACGGCAAAATGCAGGTTTGCATACATATCCCGAAACCGAAATACCGCCGTTACTGTTTACGGGAATCATTGTAGACGCTATTTCTCTGCCTAAAACGCTGTATATAGCAGAATAAGGTTTGCCGTCGCCCGAGGTTGACAGCGAGAGTTTGCCGTCTCTTATCATTTTGAATGCAATCTGCGGATTTGAAAGTGCCATCCGTTCAAAAACTGCGGCAACACTGTTTCCTTCTGTAATATCTCTTTTTAAAAACTTCATTCTCGCAGGGGTATTATAAAAAATATCCCTGACTATTATCGTAGTTCCGTCGGGGCAACCGTTTTCCTCGTTCAAAACTTCGTTTCCGCCCTCGATAATATAGTGTGTTCCGAATGTATCGGATTTCTGCTTTGTAAAAAGTTCGACTTTTGAAACAATCGCCGTTGCGGCAAGTGCCTCTCCCCTGAAACCCAAAGACGAAATTCTGTCTAAATCCGCTATTGTTTTAACCTTGCTTGTTGCGTGTCTTAAAAAGGCGGTAGGAACATCTCCGGCTTCTATTCCGCAGCCGTCGTCCGTAACACGGATATATAAAATGCCGCCTCGCTCAATTTCAAGAGTAATATGTTTGGCCCCTGCGTCAATCGAGTTTTCAACAAGTTCTTTCACAACCGAAGCCGGTCTTTCTACAACCTCTCCTGCCGCTATCAGTTCTGACATTTCTTTCGGCATTAAATTGATTTTCGGCATTTACATTCACCGCCCTTTTATAATTTTAAATAGATTTTGCCTTGTTTGCCAAATCAAAAAGTATTTCCATAGACTCAATAGGTGTCAGTGTATTGACATCCAAGGTTTTAAGTTCTTTAAGAATATCTCCTGCTCCCTGCATTTCAAGCGGAATTTGAGAGTTATCTGCCTTAACTTCTTTATATTTCACAACTCCGTTTGATTCAATATCCTTTAATATTTTTTTTGCTCGGTCGGTAACCTCTTTAGGCACACCGCTGAGCAACGCTACTTCTATACCGTAACTGTCTGAAGTTCCGCCTGATGAGATCTTATGAAGGAATGTAACGCTGTCACCTTCCTCTTTGACCTCAACGTGATTGTTATATACTCCGCGGTTAAGACGCTCAAGCTGGTTGAGCTCGTGATAATGCGTAGCGAAAATAGTTCTGCTGTAAAGAATGTTAGGGTCGATGATGTATTCGATAACTGCCCATGCAATGGAGAGGCCGTCGTATGTGCTGGTACCTCTTCCTACCTCATCGAGGAGCAATAAGCTCTTACGGGTAGCATTCTTAAGGATATAAGACACTTCCCTCATCTCGACCATGAACGTTGACTGTCCGGTGGAAATATCGTCAGATGCGCCGATCCTTGTAAAGATGTGATCCACAAGTCCGATCTTCGCACTCTGTGCAGGAACAAAAGATCCTATCTGTGCCATGAGAACGATTAAAGCTGTCTGTCTCATGAATGTAGACTTACCTGCCATATTTGGACCGGTAAGTAC
>CACZWA010000155.1 GCA_902784685.1 uncultured Ruminococcus sp. | reverse complement strand
TTTTCCTCTTGTAAGCTCGCCCGGAACCTTCACAAAGAAATGCTGCGGACCTACGGAAGTTTCGGCACCGGCTCTTAAAAAAACATCTGTGCCTTCTACGTTTACATAGTATCCGTAAGAAGCTTCGCTTTTATTATGAATCTCTTCAATTTCAAGAGAAACATCTTCTCCGGAAACTGCCATATCGAAAGAAATATTACCCGATCTTGCAGCAAGCTTTCTCACACGGTATCTTTCGTCAACAAACTCTCCTGCACGCATTGTAGTCATATTTCTCAGAGAACTTCCGCCGTCTGCCGTAACATTATGCGCATTATCAAGCGCAAATACAATCTCATCACCGAGATACGCCTCATTCTCTGCAGCAGATACCGAAACCGCCGCAAGAATACAAAAAGCAATACAAAGCATAATAAAAGTGCATGTTTTTATCTTTGTACGCATATAAAGCACCTCCGCTTTACTTTATTTTATCTAAATAAGAATTAATATCAACCGGATTTAGTTCAATCAAATCATCAATGTAACCGCTGTAAAGCTTCTGAACCTGAGCGGCAAAATCCTCGGCAGTCTGATCATTTTCAAGATAGTCAAGAAAAAGCTTTCTGTATGCGGTATGTGCCTCCGGGTCAAGATGAATCATTCTGCTTGCGGTATATACATAAGGTGTATCACCGGTAAAGTCCTCAAATGGTTTCATAATCTCAGGCATTTCCACATCTTTTATAACAGGAAGGAACATCGTCTTTTCCGTCCAGATTTTTCCGCCGCCATTTGCATTTGAAATAAACTGCAAAAATCCTACTGCCGCATCTGCTCTGCCTTCATCGGCCGCCTTCTTAGTCACGACAATATCTCCGGAAGGCGGCGATACCATATATTTAACTCTTTCGTTTCTCGAACCTACATAAATTGAATCGTCAACAAACGGAATCATTGCAACTCCATAATTTACGGGTGTTTCGTTGAGCATATGCTGATTCGGATACCACGAACCGTTTAAAGTCATTGCAGCCTTACCCTCGTTAAACAAAGCTTCAAATTCCCAACTTGCCGAGTTAAATCCGACGTTGTAATACGGAACAAGATCCTTGACAAGCTTAAAGTAAGTTACATATTCGGGGTCTGTAAAATTCAGAACTCCTGCTTTTACGCCTAAAAGAAGCTCGTTTTCATCCAGAATACCGTTCTCTGTAATATCTTCCATCCACTCAAGGGTCCATGTTGATGAGTTCATAACGCTGAAAGGAATATATCCTGCATCCTTTGCTTTCTGAGCCGCTTTTTCAAAATCCGACCAGCTTTCGGGTACATCAAGTTCAAGTTCTTCAAATATATCTTTGTTATAATACAAATTAATCTGCGCTCTTGAAAGAACATTGGAAATAAGCTCTTCACCGTTTTCGTCATAGCAGTTATCAAGTATTCCGTCCATATAGTCATCTTTCCAAACATGACCGCTGAACGGACTTACCGAATTGTAATAATCGGTAAGCGCAAGAATTTTACCACTGCTGAAAAAGGTCTTTGCATTTGTCATACCCCACATAATATCGGGCTCGCTTCCTGCGGCAAGCTGTGCTTCACGCCACTGATCGTAAGATTCCGCAGCAACGTAAATATATTCAACCTCTATTCCGGTTTCTTCGGTATAAGCTTTAGCAATTTCTTCAAGAACCGGCCAACACCATTCGCCCTGGCAATGTGAAATTGTGATTTTTGAAGTGTCATTCGGCTTTTTGCCGCAACCCGAAAAAGCAAAACACATAACAAGCGCCATAAAAACAGCAATAGTTCTTTTCATCATTATTTTTCCTCCAATACTCTTGATATAATCTTAAATAATTCAGCACGGGTAATATTTGCTTTTGGTCTTAGTGTATTATCAGGATAACCGCTTATTATTCCTTTATTTATCAGCACCGCAAATGCGGCTTTGCCATAATTCGGAATATCCTCAAAATCACCGAAAGCATCTGTTATGTCCGTACCGTTTTCATCTCCAAGACATCTGTTTATCATTGTAACCGCCTCTGTGCGGGTAATATTATCCTTTCCTCTGTATATGCCGTCGGCATTATACAGCATAACTCCGTTTTGAACAGCTGCTTTAATATAATTTTCCGCCCATAAAGACGATGTACCGTTAATATATAAATTTTCATCCGACATCTTCAGTTCAAATGCCTTTGTAAGAACTGTCACGGTTTCTTCACGGGAAATATTGTCCGACGGTCTTAAAAGCTTATTGCCATCGCCGTTTATTATTCCAAGCTTATACAATTTCAAACAGTCATTATAAGCCCAGTGCTCGGCAGTAATATCATTAAAAAACGTATCCGGCTGCTGTGCTGTGCCATAAGAAACCGCACCGCCGCCAACATAGCTGCGTCCGCCTCCTCCACCGCTTACGGCAGAAGGTTTTTCCATAGGTTTTATAACCTGAGCCGCTATGGGCGGAAGAACAATTTCGAGTTCAAACGGTTTATCTACACCGTTTCCGCTGAATATCAGATAACAATTTTCTTCTTCCGGTATATTTACGGTAAAGCTGAAATCAACTTCACCGTATTTATTTGTTCTTACCTGATCCATATAATATGAATAATATTTTTTACCGTTTATTGTTCTCTCATAGTAAAAAGTATCAGGCTCTAAAGCTCCGTACATTGCAAAAGTCACATATTCCGATTTTAGTACGTTATTTCCATCATATAGCTTTGCGGTTACGTCAATTTTTACTTCATCGCCCTCAAGCTTCTCGCTTACTATTTTCCCTTTACCGTTTTCGCTTCTGATTTCTATTTCGGCAGCATTTATAACCGTAGTAAACATCAAAAGCAAAATAACAGCCGTCAGAATTTTTTTCATAGCTTTTTCACCCCTTTACCGCACCGACAGTAATACCGCTGACAAAGCTTTTCATATTTGCCGAAAACAGTATAACAAGCGGAACTGACGCTACCACAAAGCCCGCAAACATATATCCGTACTGAATCTGCTGAGCATCTGTAAATGCATAAAGTCCCACAGTTACCGTTTTTAATGCGTCTTTTGTAAGAGTTAACTGCGGCCATACGAAGTCGTTCCACGTTCCGAGAAAATTAATCAGCAAAAGTGACACAATTATTTGCTTTGAGAGCGGAAACACGACCTTCACAAAAATTCTCAAATTCCCTGCTCCGTCAATTTTTGCGGCGTCAAATAAATCTGACGGTATTTCTCCTATGAACGTTCTTAAAATTACAATAAACATAATCTGCCCCGTTGCAATATACGGGAGAATACACGACCAGTAAGTGTTGTTAAGCCCAAGATTATTAACAAGCACAAACTGCGGTACAAGCGTAAGCACCGACGGTATCATAAGAAAAGATATTATAAACATATATATTGAATTTTTGCCCGGAAAATCATATCTTGCAAAAACATATGCCGCCATACAGCCAAATATCATTACGCCTATAACTGCAGCACCGGATACAATTACAGAGTTTCCCAGATAACGCACTACTTTTAAAAACGCAGCCGTGTAATTTTCAAAATGAAGTGGAAACGTCACAAGGAAATAGTTTGAACTTATCTGGTCGTTATTTTTAAACGACGAGATAATCATAAAATAAATCGGGAAATACGTCAGCAAAAGTATAAGGGCATGAATTGCAATAATTATGTATCTGGATCTTTTTGTCTTTAACTCCATTAGTGCAAGCCCCCTTAAACTTCGTTGTTGACAAACTTATTCTGAAAAGCTGTGGCAATAAATATTATTATAAAAAGCGAAACACCCATTGCCGAC
>CACZWA010000154.1 GCA_902784685.1 uncultured Ruminococcus sp. | reverse complement strand
AGTTAGTAAATGGAAAATGGAAAATGGAAAATTCAAAATGGTGGTAATTAAATGATATTTTTTGTATGGGCGATTTGTGACAATGTAGGGGACGATGCCCACATCGTCCCGAAAACTATGATAAATACTGTAAAACCGTAGGGGCGACCCTGCGTGGTCGCCCGAAATTACCCCCTCATCCGAGTTTTGCCTTTGGCAAAACCCACCTTCCCCCCCAAGGGGGAAGGCTTGTAGGGGCGGCAACCGTCCGCCTTTTGGTATGTTAATTAGTGTTTGTGGCAAGCCTCGCAGTTTCCTGCGCATTTGCCTTTAAGTTCTTCGGGAAGCTCTCTGCCGTTCTTTTCAAAATAATTCGTAAGAGCCGCCGCAATAGCCTCTTCGGCAAGCACGCTGCAATGAATTTTCTGCGGAGGAAGTCCGCCGAGTTTATCCATAACCTCTTTGTTTGTGAGCTTCATGGCGTCGTAAATCGACTTTCCGATAACAAGCTGTGTTGCCATTGAGCTTGTTGCAATAGCCGCGCCGCAACCGAAGGTTTTAAACTTTATATCGGTTATGATGTCGTTATCAATCTTCATATATATCTTCATTATATCGCCGCAGACAGCGTTTCCAACCTCGCCGACAGCGTCTGCATTTTCTATTTCACCAACGTTTTTCGGGTTGCTGAATTCTTCCATTACTTTTTCTGTGTACATATTTAAAATCCCCTTTCCTTAATTATTTTTTCTCTTTTTTCAAAACTTCTTCATAAAGCGGTGACATTTTGCGGAGCCTGTCAACAATTTCGACAAGGCTGTCAACAACATAGTCAATATCTTCCATGGTATTTTCTTCACCTATTGTAAGTCTGAGCGAGCCGTGAGCAATTTCATGCGGCAAACCGATTGCCAAAAGCACATGCGACGGGTCGAGCGAGCCTGATGTGCAGGCAGAGCCGCTTGAAGCCGCAATGCCTTTAAGGTCAAGACTTAAAAGAAGCGATTCGCCCTCTATATATTGAAACGAGAAGTTTACGTTGTTTGGAAGTCGCTGTGTTCTGTGACCGTTAAGACGGACATAAGGGATTTTTTCCTCTATCTGCGAAATAAGGTAATCTCTCATGGTTGAGATATACGCCGCTTTTTCTTCAAGACCGTCCGTTGCCATTTCCATAGCTTTTGCAAAACCGACAATTCCTGCAACGTTTTCCGTTCCGCCACGTCTTGCACGTTCCTGTGCGCCGCCGTCCATAAAGATGTCGGGGCGAAGTCCGGAGCGGATATAAAGCGCGCCTACGCCTTTCGGGCCGTAAAGCTTGTGCGCAGACATTGAAAGCATATCCACATTCATAGCCTTAACGTCAATTGCAAGTGCGCCTGCCGCCTGAACAGCGTCCGTATGGAAAACAATTTTGTGAGCCTTTGCAATTTCACCGATACTTGCTATATCCTGCACAGTGCCGATTTCGTTATTTGCAAACATAACCGAAATAAGAATTGTTTCGGGGCGGATAGCCTTTTCAATATCTTCGGGGTGGATAATTCCGTATTCGTCGGGTTTTACATAAGTTACCTCAAAGCCCTCTTTTTCAAGAGCCGCACAGGTGTGCAAAATTGCATGATGTTCAATTGCCGAGGTTATGATATGGTTGCCCTTGCGTTTATATGCTCTTGCCGTGCCTTTAACAGCCCAGTTGTCTGCCTCTGTTCCGCAACCTGTAAAATATATCTCGTTTGGTTTTGCGCCGATTGCTGTGGCGATTTTCTCCCTTGCCGCTTCAACTGCCGCGCGGTTTTCCCTGCCTATACCGTAAATTGAGGAAGGGTTTCCGTAATGCTCGGTAAAATACGGCAACATAGCCGCAAGCACCTCCGGCTTAACCGGCGTTGTAGCTGCATGGTCAAAATAAATGGTTTTTTTACTCATAAGTATCCTTCCTTCAATGATTTTCTTTACGTTTTTAATTATACACCATTTTGGTATGATTTACAATAGTAATTATGACGAAAAACGCATATATTTAATGTGAATTTTGTATATTTTGTCAAGTGAAAGCGTGGCAGACGGTGAGAATAACAGCTTGCGCAAAATTCATTTTGTTTCGACTGCAATCGCAGTCGAAAAGGGCAGGAATTATTGGAACGCTTTTTCTTGCTTTTAACTCCAAAATAATGTATAATAGAATTAAGAAAACCACTATATATTGTGGTTAAAGGAAGATGGAGGCATTTATGAAAAAAACTCTTTTTAAAAGCGTGGTTTTAAAGCGTGAAGGCTTGCGGCTTGATTATTATATAATTTCATATATGCTTTCTCTTGAAGGCGAAAACCTTGTTTCGTACGGGATTGAAATTTCTCAAACGCCGCTTAAAGGCTGCAGGTTAAAGGAGATGACAGTTTCTCTTGAGGATATAACTCCCGACCGCAAAAAAATAGAGGAATTTATAGGCGAGCTTTGCGAAGGAGAGTTTGACCCGTCAATGCTTATTGACGCCGCAAACGATAAAATCGAAGAATGGAGCGCATATGGCAAATAGAAAAATCCTTTGTTTATTTTTACAGAATATTTATGAAAAAATTGTGAAAAATGACATATTTCTATTGACAAAGCCCTTTATCCGTGATAAAATAAGTTAGGTAAGGTTTTAGCTG